>CATKFJ010000287.1 GCA_949747725.1 uncultured bacterium | reverse complement strand
AGTTTACATGACGCTCGGCTGCGTGCGCGAAGGTGACGGAAACGGTTGGGACGGATGGAACGAGTTTCCGGTGTTTCCCGATCCGCTGACTCCGTACCGTTACGTCGAAGTCCGTGCCGACGGGTCGCTTTTTAACGATAACAGGCTGTACCGAGATCCCGCGCGCGCCGACGGGAATGTTGACGATAAAAAATATACCGGCGACGGTGTTGCGCGCACGACATTCGGCGGTCTTCGCAATCTGGAAGGTGCGGAAGTGCGCATAGCGCGCGGCGCCGACGGAATATACGCGGCTTTTTCGGTGGCTTCCGATAAGAGAGTAAACGATTTCGACAGGGTTGAAATTTGTATAAACGCAGGTTTGCCTACAGATCGTCCCAACACGTCGTGTTTGCAGTTTTGGATACATTCGACGGGCGCAATGGTCGTGTTGAAGGGTAACGGAAGGGCTTATGCCGAATTCGTTCCCGAGCACGCTTTGCCTGCCGCAGCCGCCTCATACGGCAAGAATACTACTCCGAATAAAAACGACGACGAAGACGGCGGATATTATTGCGAGCTGTACGTTCCGTACGCAATGTTCGACGAATATACGGACGCGCACGGAGTCGACGGCGATACGCGGCTGGGTATTACGGTCGGTATTTGGCGCGTGAGCGAAAACTACGGTACGGGGCTTGTTTGGGGCGACGATCCCAATAAGGACTGGGACGGCTGGAGCCACGGTCAGTTTTGCGATCCGCTAATTCCCAATACGTACGCCGTGCTCATGCCCGACGGACGGATAGTGACGCAAAGCGAGATAATCGATATTATTGGAGATCCGACCGATCCGTCCGTCGACGGCGTGCTCGACGAGGAGTATTGGACGTCTGCGGCGGTGCTCGACATACCGCAAAACGGACAGTCGGACGGATTGCGCACAATGCTGTACCGTGCCGAGACCGGACTGCGCGCAGCGTTTACCGGACAGGTAAGACGGTTTACGTCCAAAGACGCCATTGCTTTTTACGTAAGCACGAAAGATTCTTCGTACGAACTCGGCGGACTCGAGGGCAAAGACGATAAATACGAAGTGTTCGGGCAGTATGCGAGCGAATATGACTACTGTTTCCAAATACGCTATGACAGATCGGTCGCGGTGTACCGCGGAAAATACAAGGATTGGGCGGAACGGATCACCGATCTTTCCGCAGTCTCTTTGCAAATCGTCAAATCGGAGAACGGCGTGACCGTCGAAATGTTTATCCCGTATTCATTCTTTACCGCGCCGGACGGGTTCGCGCCGACAAAAGACGATACTTTGGGCGTAACGGTGCGGCTCGCAGGCGAAAACGACCGCGGAAGCGTTATATGGAACAATCTGCATTACGCCGGCATTTATGCCGACAGCGAAAGCCCGGCAAGCTATGTAAGGCTCGACAAAAACAATAGGCTATATGCGTCGATAAGCAATGCGTCTGAAATGCGCGTAGACGGCAAATTCGACGAATCCGTTTACGAAATGCCTTGCGCGCATATTGAATTCGGCGCTTCTTCCGTAAAACTGTACAGAACGTCGGACGGAATATACGGCAGGCTGGATTTCGGCAATAGGAACAGTGTTTCTATCGTGGCGAGCACGCTCGGGCACGGACTCGCAAAGCCTTACGTATACGACTATCTTATCACTGTGTACCGCGACGGCAGGGTCGAAAGTTCGTTCGGAAACTCGCACGGTTTTTACGATCCTTCGCTGTATTCGTCGTACTGTGCGCCGCGCGCCGTATTCGACGGCGATACCGCGGAACTGTTTATACCTTACGATTATCTGTCTCGGTACAATATAGGTTCCGATTACGGCGATCCGGGTTATATGCGTATAACGCATGAAAGCCCCGTAAAGATAGCCGCGGCCGCTTCATGCGACACTGCGGAAGAATGCACTTACAACGGACGCAGAACCGTGTTCGATCTGCTCGATCCGACGACGTATGCGGATTATGCCGTTAAGGAGAATTGACATGAAAAGTTTTATAAAAAAACATTTCGGATACTTCATAGCGTTTGCGCTTATCGTATGCGCGATGTGCGCGGCGTTTGTCGACTATTCGCACGTTAAAGTGACGACATCGGCGGAAGAGTTCGTCAATACCGCCCAAATGACATATTTGACGGAAGTCGGCTATACCGTCGAGAGCGGCGGTAAAAAAGGCGACGTATCGGTAAATAAAAGCGCCGTCGGCGGCGGCGCCATAACGCTCGGTCCCGCGGAGCAGTGTAAAATATTCAAAAGCGGACTGTCGTTTAAAACCGTTTCGGAGAGTTCTCCGGTTATACTTACCGTACCCATAGACGCAACGAAGTCTTTTGATATATTTACGACAGATTTCCGCGTCGACCCCAAAAGCGTTGCCGGCAACGCGCGT
>CATKFJ010000286.1 GCA_949747725.1 uncultured bacterium | reverse complement strand
GGTCCAGGCGGGTCTCGATAAAATAGCCGGTGCGCTCGGCATGCATATCACCGTCGACGATATATACGGTATGGCGTTGCGCGCGATAGGCGCAAGCGACATTCCCAACGCGCTTAACTTTTATCCCGTAACGTTCTCCAAAAAGACGGACATGATAAACTATCTTAACAAATACAACGCGGACAAAACGGAGGACGATAAGATATACACGCTCGACGCGGCGTCGGTTGTTACGAGTACCGTCAGCGATATGATAGATATAATTTCGTATGTGCTTGTGGCGTTTGCCGCGATATCGCTTGTAGTTTCGTCGGTCATGATAAGCATTATTACTTACGCGTCGGTAGTGGAGCGCATAAAAGAGATAGGCGTGCTTCGTGCCGTCGGCGCGCGCAAGATGGACATTATGCGCGTGTTCAACGCCGAAACGGTAATAATAGGGTTGGCTGCCGGTATAATAGGCGTGCTGATAACGCTTATCCTGTCGTTCCCGTTAAGCAGTATTTTTGTAGCTATTTCGGACGGCATGGTAGCTACGTCGCTTGTGGTAGTGTCCTGGTGGCACGCGTTAGTGCTTATAGGCGTAAGCATATTGCTCACTCTTATCGCCGGTATGTTGCCGGCAATGAGCGCAGCCAAGCGCGATCCCGTAGTTGCGCTCAGAAGCGAATAGCCAAGTCGATAAAGAAATCGGGATCGCAGACGCCCGATCGCATTTAAAAGGATAACCTATGAAACGAAAACCTACATTTTATATTACGACGCCCATATATTACGCAAGCGGCAGTTTGCACATAGGGCATTGCTATACGACCGTCGCATGCGACGCCATAGCGCGGTTCAAGCGCATGGACGGCTTTGACGTCTACTATCTGACGGGTACGGACGAGCCCGGGCAGAAAGTACAGAAAGCCGCGGAGGAAAGAGGTTTAAAGCCGCAGGCATTTGTGGACGGTTTGGCGGAACGCATAAAAAAACTGTGGGCGCGCATGGATATAAGCAACGACGGGTTTATACGCACTACAGACCCCGACCACGAAAAGGCGGTCGCCGAACTTTTTACCAAACTGTACGAAAAGGGCGATATATATAAGTCCGAGTACAGCGGCAAGTACTGCGAACCGTGCGAGTCGTATTGGACGGCATCGCAGCTTGTCGACGGCAAATGTCCCGATTGCGGCAGAGAAGTGCGCGACGAAAAGCAGGAATGCTATTTCTTCCGTTTGAGCAAATATGCCGACCGCGTGCGTAAACTTCTTACCGAAACGGATTTTTTACAGCCCGATTCGCGCGTTAAAGAAATGGTAAACAACTTTATCGACAAAGGTCTTACCGATCTCGCGGTCACGCGCACGTCGTTCGATTGGGGCATACGCGTACCGTTCGACCCCAAGCATGTGATCTACGTTTGGATAGACGCATTGCCCAACTACATTACGGCGCTCGGTTACGGTCAAAAGAACGACGCCGACTATAAAAAATTCTGGCCGTGCGATATGCACGTTATGGCTAAAGAGATCGTGCGTTTCCACGCAATAGTATGGCCGGCAATACTTATGGCGCTCGATCTGCCGTTGCCCAAAAAGCTTTACGGGCACGGTTGGATAATGTTCGGCGGCGACAAGATGAGCAAGTCCAAGGGCAACGTAGTCGATCCGTTTATACTCACCGACAGATACGGCGT
>CATKFJ010000285.1 GCA_949747725.1 uncultured bacterium | reverse complement strand
TATTTACGTCGGTGCAAACGTTATCATTTATAAAGATAAGATTATAGTGTTTTCGCACAATTCGCCGCTTGGCAACAAGATCTACGAGCGGTTTGAAAGCGGTAAGATCGAATACGGCGGTTACGAATATAAGGTTATTTTCAGGCGCAAGTTCGACATTCGCAACGGCAAACTCGAGGCTGTTTTTCAAGATTATTCGATAGAAACGGGCGGAGTGGTGTACGATAAATTCCTTGCGCACATGCTCGAGGTCAAGCGCGGCGACAAGCGTCTTACGGACATTATCCCTACCATACAAGCCAATCAGAACGCGATCATAGTGCGTCCGTCGGACGAGAACTGCGTAGTCTCGGGCTGTGCCGGTTGCGGAAAGACGATGTTGCTGTTGCAGCGTTTGGAATATCTTTCGTTCAACAAAAAAATAGATCTCGAGCGTGCCGTCATCGTCGCGCCGAGTAGACTGTATCTGGATCATATCCAACCGGTTGTCGACGATCTTATGATAAATTCTGCGCGGCGCGTTACAATGCAACAGCTTTATAAAGATCTTATAATTTCTTTGCGCGGCGTAAAAGCGACCGAGCGTAAGGCGCTCTCGGAGGCGGTCGCCGTAGGCGACGAAAGTCTATCCGACGACGTTGTTTCGCTGTGTTACGGCGACGCGATCAAGCGCAAACTTATATCCGCGCTCGGAACGACAAAGCAGAAATATAAAAAGCGGCTTGCCGTTTACCGCGAGGAGCTGGATAATTACGAGCGCGAACTCGCATGGTCGCGCGGTTCTTATGTAGCGCCTGCCGTTACCAAGCCTCGCGCGCCCGTAATAGCCGTCGATCTGAAAAAATTCCCGTTTATTCCCGATCTCGGCAGTCGTCTTACAAAATGCAAGCTGTATCTTTTATTGACGGCATACTGTTACGTTTTGGGCAAGCCCGCGTTGGACGGTACCATGTTTATAGACGAGGGGCAGGACTATTTCTTTAACGAATACAAGCTGATCTCCGAGATCACCCGCGCTACGGTAAACGTGTACGGCGATACAAATCAGCAGGTGGTCATGGGACGCGGTATAGATAATTTCGATAAGCTCGACGGGCTTTGGGATATTAAGCGTTACAGCCTTAACGAGAACTACCGTAACGCACGCGAGATCACCGAGTACGTCAACAAACTTCTCGATATGAACGTAACGCCGCTCGGGCTTGACGGAGGCGTTGTGGAACAACTGCCTATGGAGCGATTAAAGGATGAGCTTGGGAACGTCGGCGACGACCGCGTTGCCGTTATTTATTCGCCGAATGATGATGTGACCGCAACGGCGCTCAAAAAAACCGTGTCCGAAAAATTGCTGTATACTGTGGTGCAGAGCAAAGGCATGGAATACGAACGAGTCTACGCTTGCGGTAAAATGTCAGACGTAGAAAAATACGTAGCATATACGCGTGCGCTCGGCAAGCTTTATATTTGCAATTAGTTTATGACGATATTGTATAAAAATAGTCACAAAACAAACACAAACATTTATTTAATATGTCACCGCGCGCCCATGCCTCAATCAAAGACAACGGCTATAATTTTAATATAAGCAGTGTGTCGAGTGGCGACGGCTTTAATGTTTTATCAGTTCGTACACTGTATGATCGAATCGGGAGAAGTGCGCGTATGAAAAAAGGGTGGCGTGATACTAAATATATATTAGCGGTGCTGTTAAGCGTCGTTATTTCGGCGTTTTGTTTTTTGGGTTGCGATAACGGAAATTGCAGTGTTATCACATCGTATATGGCGATAGAGTCGGAAGTAAAAAGCTCGACTGCGGACGTGGTAAAGGCGGTTGCGGACTCTGTCGTGGAAATACAGACCGAATCGGTCACAACGCAGTGGGGCATGCAGTATATAGTATCGGGCGCCGGCAGCGGCGTAATAGTGGGACACGACAGCTTTTCCACTTACTATATAATCACAAACCATCATGTTATTTCGGGCGCGCGCAATATAACGGTGTCGTTGCGCTCGGGCGGAAAATACGATGCGGAACTTATAGCGTCCGACGTTAGAGGCGATATAGCAGTAATTGCGATAAAAGAAGAAAGCACGCTTAACGTTGCGGTCTGGGGCAACAGCGACAGCTTGCAGATAGGCGAAGATCTGATCGCTATAGGCAATCCGTTGGGTTCGCTCGGCGGCACGGTCACAAAAGGCATACTTTCGGCGACCGAACGTTCTATACCTGTCGGGAACTATACAATGACGTTGTTGCAAACGGATACGGCTATCAACCCCGGCAACTCGGGCGGCGGTCTGTTCAATATGTACGGTCAGTTAATGGGCGTAGTCAACGCGAAAACGAGCGACGAGGAAGTGGAAGGTATTTGTTTTGCCATTCCGGCAAACACGGCACGAAAAATATATAACGATCTTATAT
>CATKFJ010000284.1 GCA_949747725.1 uncultured bacterium | reverse complement strand
CGGAATAGCGACGGCGTGCTGTATAGATCCGCTTGTCGATTGCTATATGGTAGCTACAGCCGAGGAAGCTTTGGCGTTGATGACGCTTACGGAAAAGCCTATTTTGACGCTCGGCGGAGATATTACACCGTTTACGCGTTCTTATCAACCGCAGATCATACCCACTGTGAGCGATGTGTCGCAGCTTAACGGAATACTCGGCACGGGTTATAAACGGTTTTCGATAGCGGTAAACACGGGTATGAACAGATTGGGCGCAAACGGCGCCGCGCTTAACGCTTTGATATCGCGTTGCAAAGAGCTTGACATTGCGCCGTGGTCGGTGTATTCTCATTTATACGGCGGCATTGCGTCGGCTCCCGTGCAAGCAAGTGAATTCGAACGACTTACTTCAGAACCGATCTTGCGCAAAAAACGACACTTGTATGCGTCGAGTGCGCTCGATCTGTCGGGATATGAGTTGTACGATATGACGCGTTGCGGACTTGCTATGTACGGTTACGGCAAAGGTATGGATGCGTGCATGAAGGTGCGTGCAAAGATCGTTGCGCTTTCGCAAGTTCGTAAAGGCGAGCATGTCGGTTATGGCGATTATACGCTCGAAAGCGATACGCTTATAGCGACGGTAAGATGCGGATATGCCGACGGGCTGAGAAGATCGGATATGCCGTTATACTTGAAAGTCCGCGGCAAAAAATGTCGTATAATAGGTCAACCGTGTATGGATGTGTGCATGATAGACGTTAGCGGTTTGCCGTGCCGTATAGGAGAGTATGCATACCTGATTTCGGACAGAGAGGACGCCGAATATCTTGCGAAATGTTACGGTACTATTGTTTATGAGGTGTTAACGGGATTTAATGGACGATCGGAAAGATTTTACGTTTGATAAAAACAGCTTGCGCCGTATTCTCAAAGAACGGCGCAGTTCCATTACGGACAAGCCTGAATTTGACGCGATAATAACCGCACGGGTAAAAGAACTTGTATGCGGCAGTGTTATGGCATATGTTTCTATCGGATCCGAAATTTCTACGGACAGGCTTATAAAAGAACTTTTGATGCGCGACGATGTAACGCTGTATGTGCCTTTGACAGTAAGCGATACGATAACTCCGGTCAGACTGATCAGTTATAACGGCGAGAAAGCGAATAGATGGGGGAATTTGCCCGAGCGCTGCTATGAATGTAGTTACGTTAACGACGGTACAAAAAATTTGCCGATTAAGCTCGATTATTGTATTACACCGCTTCTCGGTTTTAACGCCGACGGTTACCGCATAGGATACGGTAAGGGGTGTTACGATAAATTTTTTTCTCGGACGGATACCGTCAAAATAGGGCTTGCGTATGAAAATTTGTCGGTACGATTTACGCCCGATTGTAACGACATACCCCTCG
>CATKFJ010000283.1 GCA_949747725.1 uncultured bacterium | reverse complement strand
TCTGCTTGCGAACCGTGTCAGGGCTTGACCGCAGCAGCACTAAACAAGATGTGGCGTGTGCCACAAGGTAGCTTTAACGGAGTTAACCGACGGGAGAACGCTTCGGTGCGTTTTATCAAAGACGGCGCGCAGTTTTCAAAAACCGAGAAGCAAATATTGCTCCTCGGTTTTTGTATTGCTCTGTCGATGATCCTAAACGTGTTTGCATCGGTTTTCTTAATCGAAAAAGCCGCCGCATGGGCGACTTTCTCTATAATGAGGGGGAAAATTTATAGGCAACGCGTTATGCGTATACCCCGAAAGTAAATGTGACAAATTTTCTATATTTAATACTGAATTTGCCAACAGGCAGTAATTAAATTACTATCTGCTGATATTATATAGCATTTTTTTGACTTTGTCAATAGTTTTAAGTAATTTTTTTGGTATTTTAGACTAAAATAATGCTATGGGGAAAACTTTATGAAATTAAGGATCAAAGAATTACGCGAAGAATACCAAATGACGCAAAAAGAACTTGCGCAAAAAATATCCAATGTACAGCGCAATGTCAGTAATTGGGAAAACGGCACAAGCGAGCCGGACTGTCAAACCATTCTCATGATTGCGGAAATGTTTGACGTCAGCATCGACGAGCTGTTCGGGCGCGAGTATTCGCCTGTCGTCGCAACGGATAACAATAACGACGATATTTCTGCTTTGACTCGACTTATACGCAGACTGAACGGCGAACAGCGGATCGCATTAAAGAATATGCTGCTTGCTTTTTTAAACTGAACTCGTTTTGCGTGCGCAAAAGCTGTTTTTATCAAGATAGACTTGACTTATTTTTATTCTTTTTGTTTTGACATAGGATCACAGCAAAAAGCGCGATCGTTTCGATCGACCGCGCTTTGTCGCATTTAACAAAATCTTTCGTCGTTACACAACGGCATCCGTCATCGTATAATTTTCGAGCGAGTTTTCTTTTACTTGAATACATATGTAACTAAGCGATTTTTCGTCCGACGCGAAAAACTGTCGCTTTGCCGACGGAGAAATACGCAACCAATCCCCCGCTTTTAATTCAACGCTTTGCCCGTCCATCACTGCTTTTCCCTCGCCGCCGACGATCGCGTAAATTTCTTCGTTCTGCTTGTGCGAGTGAACAAACGGCACACTTGTTCCTGCGAGGAGTGTGTTTATGCTTACTTCCGCTCCCGTAAGGGCAAGCTTGTCGTGAAGCTCGATACGCGCCTCATCCGCAACCTTGCATTTGTTGTAATTTTTCATAATGAAACCTCCGAATCATAATTTGTGATTATATAATATACAAAACCGAAAAATTATACAAGACCGTTACTTTTTTATTATCTGATAATAAATTTGTTACTTGGTTTCTTTTTTGAACTATTGACATTATTTTTACAATGCACTATAATAGTCACAAACAACCGACAGGACGTAACCGCCATGCTTACAAAAGAAGAATTACCCGAATGCCCCGTTGCAACTACCGTACAGCTTATAGGCAACAAGTGGAAATTACTTATTATTCGCAATTTGATATTAAGCGAAATACAACGGTTCGGCGATTTTATAAAATCCATTCCGGCAATAAGCAAAAAAGTATTGACAGACAACTTGCGAGCTTTGGAAGATGACGGCTTGATCGAAAGAGAAGTATTCGCCGAAGTTCCGCCGCGTGTCGAATATTCGCTTTCCGAACTCGGAAAAACATTAAAGCCCGTTTTTGACGCTATGTTCGAATGGGGCACAAATTATAAGAATGCTTTATAGCGTTTTTAATATATATACGATATAAAAAATCTCTCGGACATCTTATCCGAAAGATTTTCGATTGTATTAAAAATTCAATTATTCTGTTGCGGCGGTTTATCGCCCGTGTTTTTCTTTTTGCGATGACGGTTTTTATTCTTTTTGTGTTCGCCGTTGCCGACGACATTTGGATTATTGCCCCTATCCTTATTATTTCCGCCGTTATCGACGTTATTGCTATTATTGCGATTGCCGTTATTGTTATTGTTATTACGGCTATTCTTGGGTTTGACATTACCGCGCGATTTATCCGAATCGGCAGAATTGCCGTGCGCGTCTGATTTCTGCTCGCCGCGCTCGAACTTGATATCGTTCAGATCGAATTCGCAGAACTCGAAATTATCGTCGTCGCCTATACGAACGCGCACTTTTTCGGTCAGCGGCGTTACCGACACTACAGAGCCTCTTCTGCCGTCCGGGCATGTAACGACGGCGCCGTGTTTGGGACTGCGGCGTAAAACATCCTCATAGGTTTTATTTTCATAAGACAGACAGCACAAAAGCCTGCCGCACATACCGTTTATCTTGTTGGGAGTAAGCGCCAAGCCTTGATTCTTCGCCATTTTTATGGATACGTGTTCGCAATCCGATTCGAACCTGCCGCAACAGCACG
>CATKFJ010000282.1 GCA_949747725.1 uncultured bacterium | reverse complement strand
TTGTAACGACGGTCGGCGAGCTGGAAAACAGCGGTACGCTCGAAATGAGCGGCGGCGTTGCTTATCTTACCAAATTGATCGAAGCCGTACCGTCGGTAGCCAACGCCGAATATTATTTCGATATAGTAAAAAAACATTCGCGGCTTCGCGCAATAATAAAGATCGCACAGAAAATGGCGGACGAGGCGTATGCGCTCGATCCCGACGACAGCGCGCTGTCCAAAGCCGAAGCGGCGCTTTACGGCTTGGCGGAAACCAATCGCCGCGGCAAACCCGAAATATTGAGCGGCTTTGTGGACGAGGTTCTTAAAGACCTGCGCGAACGCGCCACCGAAACCAATGTTTTCCGCGGCGTGCCTACGGGCTTTACCAAGCTCGATATGGTATTGGGCGGCGGATTCCAAAAAAGCGATCTTATTATTCTTGCCGCTCGACCCGGTCAGGGTAAAACGAGTTTTGCCATGAACTGCGCGGTTAACGCCGCACGGCGGCGCAGACCGGACAATAATCAGCCTTATGCGGTTGCCGTGTTCTCGCTCGAAATGAGCGCGGCGCAGCTTGCCAAGCGTATACTGTGTTCGGTGGGCGAATACGACATGTCGCGCGCCAATCGCGCGGTAGTTTCCGAAACGGAATGGGACAGACTGTTCGCCGCCAAAAACGAACTTCAAGCCACGCGCATGTATGTCGATCAGTCGGGCGATATCACGCCTGCCGAAATACTCAGCAAGTGCCGCGCGCTTAAACATTCCGTAGGGCTTGATTTTATAATGATAGACTATTTGCAGCTAATGCAGAGCGGTAAAAAGTTGGATAACTTCGTGCGAGAGATCGCCGAGATAACGCGAGCGCTCAAGCTTGCGGCAAAAGAATTGGACGTACCGATCCTGTTGCTGTCGCAGATGTCGCGTAGTATCGAACAGCGCAAGGGCGTCGATAAAGAATCCAAACTGTCCGACCTGCGTGATTCGGGCGCTATCGAGCAGGACGCCGATATAGTCTTGTTTATCGACAGAAAAGACACGCCGTCCGAGGGCGGCGAGAAACGCCCCGAAACGAGCGAGGTGTATTTGAATATCGCCAAGCACCGTAACGGCGAAACGGGAAACATCAAACTCATATGGCAGCCGGCTACCACTACGTTCAAAGACCCCGACGCCGGAAGTCGTCCCGAACCGCCGCCGTCGTATTCCGGCAGGGACAACGGGTTCGAGGAATCGGTTGCGCCGCCCGATATGCCGCTCGACGTTATGCCGTCAGACGGCGGAGATTTGCCGTGGAACGACGAGCCGCCTGCCGAAAAGACGGGCGGTATGGACGCATTCGACAGCGGACTTATAGACGAAGAATAATTCGGAATTAGGAAAGCGGAATTCTGAATTATCGACCGCTACGCGGTGAGTAAGATTATTTACTTAAATAAATATCCGTAATTCCTAATTCCGCATTCCGAATTATATTCAAAAGATTTCTCCGCTTCGTTCGCTTGCGCTCACTTCGGTCGAAATGACAAGCACTACACCAATGTCATCCCGAATGTTTTTTAACGTAAAGTTTTCTTGCTTACTTCTTTTACAAAAGAAGTAAGTCATCCCGAGCGTAGTCGAGGGATCTATAAGATAATTCGGAATTCGGAAAGCGGAATTATCGACCGCTACGCGGTGAGTAAAGTATTTAATTAAGATATTAAACCGAATTTTTTTGCAAGTTCGGCGAGATTATAATTAAATCATTCTTTTGTTATTTTGGCTTGCCTTTTTAAAACGGTTGTGTTATACTGTATTCGTGGAGATATGGCATTGCAATGATTGATTTTGAAGGCATACTGATCAAGCACAAGTTCAAATACAAAAAGGCGTTCGGGCAGAATTTTATTTTCGACGAGGATATTCTGGACGAGATAGCCGAAGCCGGCGGAGCTAAGGACGAGTGCGTTGTAGAGATCGGCGCCGGCTCGGGATCGCTTTCGCGCGCTATTGCGACTAAAGCTAAAAGACTGTGCGCTTTCGAAATCGACGAAACATTATTTCCCGTACTTGCGGAAACACTCGACGGGTTCGAGAATATACAATTATTCAGTAACAACGTACTCGAGATAGGCGCGGATACTGTAGACATGCTTGTCGGCGAACCGTACGTGGTGATAGCCAATCTTCCGTACTACATTACCACGCCGCTTATTTTTCTGTTTCTTAAGTCGACGGAATGCAAGTCGATAACATGTCTTGTACAGAAAGAGGTTGCCGACCGCATTTGCGCGAAAAGCGGCAGCGATTTCGGCGCGCTGTCGGCGTCCGTTCAGGCTGTTGCCGAGCCGACGCGTATTCGGGATATCAAGTCTTGGGACTTCTATCCTCAGCCCGATGTGGACAGTACGCTTATACGGCTCGATCGCATAGACGGCGCGGCATTGTCCGACGAACTCGACGCGTTTATTAA
>CATKFJ010000281.1 GCA_949747725.1 uncultured bacterium | reverse complement strand
CGCGGTGCGTTATAACCTCGTTTTCTTGCACGGTACCCAAGCAGTCGCCCGTAGTTACTTCGTCGCCTTTTTTAAGAAGGGGGGTAAACTCCCATTTTTTATCATGATCGAGCGCAGTCGCGCTTACGCCGCGGTCTATCCTGTCGCCCGACAAAGCCTTAAGGCTTTCGAGCGGACGCTGTATACCGTCGTAAATACCGCCGATAAGCCCCGGACCCAACTCGACGGACAACGGGTGTTGGGTGGAAACCACGGGTTGGCGCGTACCGAGCATACTCGTTTCTTCGTATACCTGTATGGACGCCTTATCGCCGCGAAGCTCTATAACCTCGCCTATAAGCCCGAGATCGGACACCTTTACCACGTCGTACATCTTGACGTCTCGCATACCGTCCGCAACGATAAGCGGTCCGCTGATCTTTATAATCTTTCCCATAATAGCACCATTATTGATTAGAAATCATGAATTCAAATTGTCGACCGCTTGCGCGGTTGTCGATTACTTTGTTTACTCCGCCGTTTTGCGACAACGGACATTTCGCATCACGATCATATGCCTATATCCGCGCCCACAGCCTTTTCCACATCCTTTCTGATGCCGGACATACCGAAACCGTTAGAACCGCTCGACCCCGGCACCGCTATGACCACGGGATACGTTTGCTGTTTGAGTTTTTGCATAAGCTGTTCCATTTTGGACGCGTAGTTTTCCGTAACGAGAATGACGGCATATTCGTCGGTCTTTGATATTTCGCGCAGGATATCGGCAGCCGCATATTCGTTATCCACTTTGTACACCGTCGCGCCTATCGCAAGGAATGCAGTAGCGCTCTCGCTGTCGCCGATTACGGCTATTTTTCCTATTTTTTCCATTCTCGCCTCCTCCGACGCTAATCCTTATAAACGGCGGACAGCCGCTTATAGAAAGTTTCGCGCGCGTCGGTCTTTACGCATACAAGCGCGATTTTTGCCGTTTTAAGCTCTACAAGCGCTTCGGCATAATAGTTTAAAAACGGCTCGTACGAATTGATATTTGCAACGTCCGCATATGTCATGAAAAACAAATAGTCGTCCGCTTCGCGTTCGGCGCGCCACAGCTCGCCGAATTCGCCGTTCTCTATATTTTCGGCATATTCGAAATACGGAGTTTTATCGTAGCAATCCGCAAACCCGTCCTCGGTGACAGACCGACGCAAGACGTCTTTACTCACTCTTCCGCCTTCGATAAATTCATCTTCATCCATACCGAGCCGACGCATACGCGCGGCAGACAGAATATTTTTCATGTCTATCTCGGCGCGAAAGAACTTTTTAACGTTGGGAATGCCACAAGACAGCACGCTTTTATACATCGCGCGCGTCAGTGTCAGATCGATCTTTTGCGGATCTCGCTCCTGAGCTTCGTCCAATGATTCGAGCGCTTCGCGCATGAATTTATCGGCGTCCGAGTAATCGCCGTCGGCTATTTTTACGGCATCGAAAGCAACTCTGTAATATCCGTCCGACGGCACGGAATGAAACCGCGATTTATACGCAAGCTTGGCGTTATTGTATACAAACCGCGCAAGCAACGCGTTTCCGAATTTATCGGAAGCCGCATTATCTTCTATAAACTCTATAAGCCTATTCGTTTCGCCGACGATAAACCCGTCTACAGTACAGCCTTCGCTGTATGCGTATCCGTAATCTCCGAGCATCTTAAACGCGTCGTCGAGAGATTTCGCCTCGACAACTCGTCTGAGCCGTTCGGCATTGAGCCGACTGCCGCTCTGTATTGCCAAAAGATTGGCGTATACCTTGGTCGTTATCATTATAATCCCAATTTACGTACCGTATCCGACAGCGTGCGTTCTTTAAGCTCGTTTACTACCTCGTCGACGCTGAAATCGCGATCGTACTTTGCATTGCGAAGAATGACGCCGCCGTCGAAATCGCCCTGCGTTTTGGACAGCGTCAATTTTTTCTTTGCCGACGTTCCGACCTTTTTGACCCATGCCGCCGTCATTCGCTTTGCGTCCGACTTTGCGACTATAACTTCGTCGCCGTCCTCGCAAACGCTTGCAACGAGCTTAGCGTACAGATCGAGATATTCCTTATCGGGCGCGCTCTTGAGTTTGGTCTTAACGCCGTCATAGACAGCCGCCGCACACTCTTGCCGAGCTTTAAGCATGACTTTACCTGCCTCGAGTTCGCCGAGCTTGATCTGACCCGAATACACCGCATGAGCGTCCGCTTCGATCTTTTTAAGCTCTTCGGCTTGAGCGGCATCGAGCGCCGCGCGTAGTTCTTTAAGCTCCGCCTCGCACTGCTCCGTCGCTTCTTTTACCATAGCCGCAGCAGACGCCGACGCCGATTGCAATATGTCGTCGATGATTTTCTGTTTACCCTGCATACTATCAGCCGACTTGCAAAAGCATTACGCCGAGTATCGAAACGATAAAGGCGAATATAGCGAAGATCTCGACAAGAACGAGCATGGGTATAGCGTGACCGAGCTGCTTTTCCTGCTTGCCGATAAGGTTGATGCAACCGATAGCTACATTACCCTGCATAATTGCGGATACCAAACCGACGAGCGCTATAGGCATGCAGTACGCGAATACTATCCAGCCCTGCGCCTCGGTAAGCGCTACCATGTCGCCGAAAACGTTGAGTTTTATCATTGTCATGAACGCTACGACAAACCCGCACAGACCCTGCGTAGACGGCATAACCTGCAAGATCATGGTGTTACCGAACTTGTCGGGTTGTTTGCTGAGCAACGCCGCCGACGCCTGTCCGGCACGTCCTACGCCTATAGCGGAACCGATGCCCGCAATGATAACGGCAAGCGCCGCGCCGAGTATGGCATAAAAATTGCCCCAATTCATTGTTCTTTTCTCCTTACAAAGAATTATTTACGGAAAACCGCACCTGTGCGGATAAACCCTTAATTGTACCTGATGTATTTGGTTTTGCTGCCGAGCGGCGCAAACAGTCTGCCGCCGCCCTCGTAAAACTTGCCGTAAAACTCCAAAAACTGAAGCCGCGCGTCGTGGACGTAAGCGCTCAGAATACCTATGCCCAAGTTGAACGCGTGCAACGGAATGAGGATTATTACTCCTATCACATATCCGACATACGGTATTTCGAACAGAATGCCGCCGAGCGAGTTGAACGCCAGCCCTATCGCGCAGCTTGCAAGACACAGACCGAACAACCGACAGTACGACAGAATATCGGATAACAGATTTATCAGTCCGTACAGACCTTTGAATCCGCCTATCACTTTGCCGAATATATTTTTGCTGTTGCGTCCGCCGAAGAACAGTATAAGTCCGCCGCCGAGCGCCGCAAGGACGATAGCCGATTTCGATAACGCCTGTACCGACGTTTCGAGTACAAACATGTTTATTGCCAAGCATGCAAGCGCACCGAAAAGTATTATTATCGAACCTGCGTCGAATATCGCCGAGAACGGTTTACCTTCCTTACACAGCGCGACAAACTTGATAAGGTAACCGACTACCGTCTGAATACAGCCGAGTATAACGCTTACTATCAGCATCTTCATCGGATCGTCTAACGGATTGAACCACAACGCTATCCGCGCGTCGCCGAAATCTATCGAAAAATATCCGCCGAACAGTATGCCCCATATTACGGCGGAAATACCGCCCATACCTATAAGCAATGCCAAGCGTTTAAATCCGGTATCGAACTTTTTGCTCCTGCCTATCACAAGCCCGACTATCGCAAGTACCAATCCGTACGCCGCATCGCCTACCATTATCCCGAAAAACAGGAAGTAGAATATAGACATTATCGGATTGGGATCGATCTCCCTGTACTTGGGCGCGCTGTACATGTTGGTTATTTCTTCGTACGGCGCGACAAGCTTATTGCTTTGCACAAGCGTCGGCGGTTCGTCCTTTTCTTCCGGCGCAAGGAGCTGCGTAAACACGTTTGGACATTCGCTTTCTACTTTGGCGACAGTGCTTTCGGCAACCGTTTCGGGCAACCACCCTTCGAGCACAAAAGCGCTGTCGGTCTTAACGAAACGCTGTTCCGCTTCGGCACGTTCGATATCAAGACCTATAACGTCGTACAGTATACGCAATTCCTTG
>CATKFJ010000280.1 GCA_949747725.1 uncultured bacterium | reverse complement strand
TGCAAAAGGAAAGCGAGGTCGCCTCGACTTCGGACGAAATAAAAAATACTTAGTAGTATTAAAAAGGGTCAAGATCTTTATATAAGACATTGACCCTTTTTAATAGGCGGAAATTAAATCTTTGGTTAGTCAGTATCGCCCTCTATGCGTTTCTTTCTGCTGCGCACGGTTCTAACGATAATGATTGATGCAAGTATAACCGTTATTACTATTACCGCAACGGCTACGATCAACACTATATTTACGCCGTTGTATTTTAAATATACCGTTTCCACATAGCAGGTGAGGGTTCCGAGAGAAGGGTCGAGATATTTGACCAAAGTATATTTTTCGGATGTATCGAATGCGCCTACAACTTCTACTTGCGTGCCTGTAGGCAGTTCGGCTATTTGCGTATAAATACCTTCTTGCAGAATATAAACGGGCGCGGCGGCGCTGCCTTTGTACGATATAATTTCGGCGTTGTACGCAGGACGGATAAATACCGGTTCATAGCTCATAAGGCTGAGGTTTATGCCGAGTATATAACCTTCGTATTTGCTGTCGAGCTGAACGCGATACCAATTGTATCCGTAATCGTCGCGATAACTTTCTACAAACTCGAGCATTTTGAATTCGGTATTTTGATTGACTGCAGTAAAGCCTTTTACGGCTTGCGCGTTGCGGCTCGGCCACTTATATATGGGAGTAGCGGCATTAAATACCGTACCAACGCTCGACGGCGGCGCGGTATAAGCCAAAGGCTCCGACAACGCGTCTTTGTAAACATAGCCTTGAACAAGCTTTCCGTTGGTTACGTCGTCTATAAGAACGAACGAATATTCGGGTGTTTCTTCAAGCGCATAAAGCGGAACTATTACTTTGCGCCCCGATGAAATGGTGAATATAGGTTGCGTTTCCATGGGGAGGGCAAAAACTTCGGCGTCGCGTAATGCCGTTCTGATTATGCGCGTGCCGTAGTAGGCAAGTTCGTTGTTGTTTGCGAGGTCCGGAACTTTGTAACTGTCATCGATGAGTTTTGCTCCGAGCGCCGTTCCGCCCGTTTTGAATATTCTGTGCTTGTACGAATCGACGACAATAATATCGCCGTGACTTACATACGTGTTGGAAACCGAGCTGAAAAACATAGCTCCCGTGTTTCCGCCGATAGCGTAACTTTCGCCGTTTGTTACGAGAGGGAAATTTGTCGTTTCCGCATCGGTAATGCGAGAAATACGGTTGCCGTATAATATGAATGCCGTGCCGTTCAGATCGACCGCCGCCGCGATTGCATCGGAAGTTGCGCCGCAATACAATGTTTCTTCAAGCGATGTTTTATCTATCTTATAAACGCCGTCGCAGGCGAGCGCGTAAAGCTCGTCGCGCCCCATGCTAAGTGTTATATATTTTATTTTGCGTTCGCTGATAATAGTCGGAGTTTCACCGTGTTTAGCGCACCACAAACCGCTGTCCGATAATATGTAAAGCGTTTTGTCCGTGTCGACGGCGATTTGTTTTATCCTACCGAATTCGGGATCGGTAACGGTGCGTTCGTTTCCGATATCGAGGTTTCCGCCATCGAATATTCCGACTTTATTGTAGTCGTAAGCGACATATGCCGTGCCGGCGCTGTCATAGCAAATTCCGATCGGATTTACGAACGTACGGTCTGCGTATGAAATTTTGTCGCCGTATACGGCTATGCGGTTATTAAGCGTGTCCGCAACGTAAAGTTTGGAGTACTTGACCGACGCGCCCGACGGCATATCCAAAAATCCAACGGCTGCGCCGCTCGAAGCGATCAAAATCTTGTCCGCAGTCAGGTCGTAAGAATATCTGTGTACCGAGTTAAGCGTATCCAAAGCGTAAACTTGTCCGTTATAGGCGTAAATTGCGGTCAACTGACTGCCGTCCGTAACGTTAAGCCGATTAAGTCCGCCGACAGCCGACGGGGAATAACGCACAAGATCGTTACGCGTAAGCGCGTAAATATCTCCGTTGCATGACGATAGGGCGATAACAATGTCCGACTGCATCAGCGCAATATCGAGAGTATCGCCCGAAACGGTACAAATATCGTTTTTGCTCCCGAATACCGACGCTACGGCAACATAAACCGTGCCGTCGGATACGGTTATCGCTTTAGCCGATATGCGCGTATGTCTGTCGGATACAAGTTTCGAAGCTTGTTTGTTTTCTATATCGAGCATATCCGCTCCGAGCGGAACGGTTATCAAATCGGAAGAGGTTATTGCATATAAAGTGTCGTTATATATATCGAAATCTATGATCCCGCTTGTTTCGAGTTCTGACGTCGTATCTCCGTTGTAAACCGTTATTACGCCGTTATAAAGCGCGAGCGTATATTCGGCATGATCGCCGTGTTCGCCGTGCCGCATTATTTTTTGAGCCGGAATAGCTTTTCTCGCGACGAACTCGGTTTCGTTTACGAACGTTTCGGCGAACAGTTCGCCGCCGATAATA
>CATKFJ010000279.1 GCA_949747725.1 uncultured bacterium | reverse complement strand
GTGCGTTTATGAATAATTCCGAACTTAAGACGGTTAAATTCGATAACGCGTTGACCGTAGGCGATCGAGCGTTCGAAAACAACCCCGTTCTCGAATCGGTCACACTCGGTAATGCGAAAACAATCGGCAGCAATGCGTTCGCATACGATACGTCGCTTAAGTCGATTTCACTCGATAATGCGGAAAAGATAGGCGTCGGTGCGTTTTACGGCGACACGTTGCTTCAATCCGTATCCTTGAATAATGCGGTTTCGATAGGTAATTTCGCATTTGCGAATACCGCGATCAAGAGCTTTACCTTAAGCGCATCCGTTTCTAAGATCGATGATAGAGCGTTCTACGGCGCGCAAGAACTCGCCGAGATCAATGTTGCCGACGGCAATAAAAAATACGTCGGATTGGACGGCGTGCTGTATTATATAAATGAGAACGGATTCTACACGCTTGTAAGTTATCCTTCGGGCAAGACCGATAAAGCTTATACCGTATATGAAAAGACGATACGGCTCGGCGCTTACTCTATGTGCGCGAATAAATACGTGGAGAGCCTTACATTGCCCGTATATTTGCAGGTAATAGGTGTTTCGGCTATGAGCGGAATGTCTGCGCTTAAGGAAATAACGTTCAATTCCGCGGACGCTCCCACGCTTGAAAGTGAGGCTGTCATTACTTACGCACAGCCCGGCGAAGATTATAATGAGGGCGATCGGCTTGATATAGAGTCGTTTATAAACCGTTACGATAACTTCAATTTTGCTTTTGACGCAGATGAAAAACCCGAAGTAACGTTTATTACTCCTTCCAATGCGTCGGGTTATGATAACCGTATATGGAAGTTGTACGTAGGTAAGGTCACCAATAACAATACTATTCAGGCAAATATATCTACTCTCGAATATATAGAGCGTATCAAAGCGCTTCCCGATAATCCTACGCGCGACGATCAAGCGGAAGTAGACGCTCTGTTGCGTATGTATAATATTCTCAGCAGCGTACAGCAGCATTTCATAAAGGGTGATTATTCGTATAGCGCATCCGGCAACGCTATCGACGACACGTACTATACGGCTATACTCGGCGGAATCGATTACTACAATAGGCTGACAGAGATT
>CATKFJ010000278.1 GCA_949747725.1 uncultured bacterium | reverse complement strand
ATACATACCCGTATGATATAACAAGAGTAATAAGATTGCAAGACGAATTCGACGGCATGTTTAAAGATCGGATATTCGACGCGGATTTCGAAACAGAAGTGGTTGTTGTATACTTTTTTACGGATATATACAACGGTTTCGACTGTTATTTGGGGAATGTAAAATTAGAGGAAAATATATTGAACATCGAGATCAGGCATAAAATGCCGGGTCTGAGATATGACGGCAGACCGCTAATGGCTACATCTGCTCCTACGGTGAGGGCATTTGCCGTAAGAGTAGCTTTGCGTGATTTCGAGGACGCTCAAGCTAACGTTAAGTATGATGACAATAATTTTATCAGTGAATGGAGGTAACATATGAAAAAATCGGTGTTAAAGAATAGTAGACTGCTTATAGTGGGAATTCTGTTTCTTATCGCGCTCTGCATAGGAATTTTTATTCCAAAGTTAGTAGCTAAAGCCGAAAGTGCTGATAACAGAATTGGATATTCCCAATTGAATTTAGTGGGTGACGATATTTATTCGGTAGAATATTTGTATAATTATGACGAATCGCCCGATTATTTTTACGTTCAATATAAAGATGACGGGTATGCGATTTTAGCGCGCAATACATTGGAGTTGTTGGAGTATTCACCAAGCGGCATGCTACCATATACGGATAACGGCGGAATTAAATATTACGGCGGACCGTTTGAGTATATTCAACGAGAGAACGGTGCATTGGTTAATATTTTGACGGGTGAAAAATACGCATTCGATAATGATCGGTCGATATCTACTGCGCAGGTCAACCGTGAGTTATTTAATAATAACGGCATAAACACATATAGTAACGTTTCTGCGGAAACGGAATTCTTTAACATGGTCGGAAGAAGTAGTATAGACATGGTTTCTTCGACAAGTGTGCCGCCGATTGTTGAAAGCAATCCAATTGCGCCGACAGGCGACGCCACTTATATTGAAAATTACGAGTACTTTATAAATGATCCTACGCACGGGACTAATAACGGCAGTTCATGTATTTCGGTGGCTACTCAATTGCTTTTAAGTTTTAACAATTATTATAATGACAGAAGAATTATAGACGACAAATATTTAAACGGAACGGCAAACTCTTATCCCGAGAGAAATCCAAATTATTGCGACGATCCGTTGATTGTAAATAGGTATACATTAGGAAGCAACCAAGCATATCACGATGAAATATTTAATAGTGGTATTGCGCTTAAATTAAATAAGTCGGCAGATAAATTGCAATCGTTTTTGGAAGCTCGAAATAAAGAAATATCAGGGGATATCGATTTTACTATAGAGCAGGATACTTGGCATTTCGGACCTATGGATTCCGATGTGGTTTTAAAAGAATTAAACGAAAACAGACCAATTGTTATAGATACAAGAGATAAATTGAACGGGACTGAAGCCGGCAGCGGCGCGCCGCGAGAATTAAATCATTCGGTAATTGCATACGGATATCAAACATTCGATCCGTACGGCAGCGGAGAGGAGTATTTGGGTTACATAGTGCATTTCGGTTGGAGTGCAAAATATAATCAGGTTTGGACAAATCAAGCGTGGTTTTATACATATATGTCCTTAAAAATAAATCACACGCATGAATACAGCATAGTCAATCATGATGTTAACGGTATGTATAAAGAAAAGAAATGTGATATTTGCGGACACCGTATTAGAGGTGAGAGTATATATGAGTTCGATAAATCAAACTGTGAAATAACGGGATTGAAGTATGATTTAAGCGATAAGAATTATCTTGTTATTCCAAACAATATAGACGGAAATGAAGTTAAGAGTATCGGAAATAACGCGTTTGAGCAAAATGTAAAAATCGCAAGAGTCGATTTTGAAAATAACAGTCAAGTGACGTCTATAGGCGAACGGGCATTTTATAGCTGTTCTAATTTAAAAGAAATTGTGTTACCCACATCATTGGAAAGTATCGGTAAGGACGCGTTTGCCCATTGCGGATTGACTTCGTTGGATATTCCGGCGAACGTAAAAACAATAGGCTCGAGCGCTTTCGGGTTATGTTCCGATTTGACCAAAGTACAATTGGGCGATAGTCTTACGAAAATCGGGCATAGGGCATTCTTTGCATGCGACAAACTCGCGACGATAAATTTTTCGTCGGCGTTGGAAACTATAGGCGACAGCGCTTTCGCTTATTGCAAGGCGCTCACTAAAGTGAATTTGCCTATGAGCATAAAGACTATCGGTTTTGGCGCGTTTCAAATGTGTCTTAGCTTGAACAACGTTATATTGGGGCGTGATCTTCAACGGATAGAAGACAATGCGTTTTGGATGACTGATATCAGGCGAATCGTTGTTCCGGCAAATGTTACGCACATTGGTAATTTCGCATTCGCCGATTGTACGTCGTTGACAAGAGTCGTGTTGCCTATGGGGCTTGAAACGTTGGGCGAGTATGCGTTTAACGGGTGCAGCAGCCTGACTGCCGTAAACATTCCGAGTACGCTCGAGCGGATAGAAGCGCACGCATTCGAAAATTGCGTCGCATTGCCGAGTATCGAAATCCCGTTCGGCGTTAAATATATAGGGGAGTCCGCGTTTAGGAGTTGCGACAGCTTGAATTATGTAAAGTTCCCGTTCGAGCTTGAGGAAATAGGCGATTACGCTTTCCGCGGCTGTATCGGGCTGGAAGAAACGGAAGTTTTGGTCGGTACGAATAAGATAGGTAAGGAAGCTTTTGCGTATTGTTCCAATCTTTATAAATGCAGGCTGCCCGATACTTTGATCGAAGTGGGCGACGGAGTGTTCAGAGAATGCCGTGATCTTTCGGATATTTGGAGCTTGCCTAACGTTACGGCGATTTCGCCGTATATGTTCTACAATTGCGAGGCGCTTAAGGAAATAGAAATTTCGGACAGCGTGTATTCGATAGGCGATTATGCGTTTTACGGCACGGGGCTTACCAAGATCGTGATTTCAGATAACGTAGAATCTGTCGGTGTGAATGCGTTCGATAATACGGCTGTTGCCGAGTTTGCGGTGACCGCGGCGAACGCGCATTTTTCGAGCGCCGACGGAATACTTTACAACTACGCTAAGACCGAAATGGTTTGCGTGCCGCCGCAGCTGTTCGGCGACGTTACTATTCCGCTCCAGCTTACTTCCATAAGCGATCGAGGGTTTAGCGGCAGAGGACATGTCAAGAGCGTGTTGATACACAAGTATGTTGCTACTATAGGCAGCTATGCGTTTGCCGATTGTGCCGACTTGACTGTTTATGTAGATACGCATGCGGCGGCGCCGAGCGGTTGGAGCGGTAGCTGGAATTTTTCGGAGCGTCCCGTT
>CATKFJ010000277.1 GCA_949747725.1 uncultured bacterium | reverse complement strand
TTAACGCTCTCCCTGAAGATTATCCCTTCGTCGGCGATCGCGGCGCCGTTTTTTACTTGTTCCGTTATCGCAGCGCGTTCCCACTCAAACCACTCATATATGCGGTCATAACCGTCGATCGGCGGATCTATATGCAATTGCTCGGTATAAACGGACGATGTATTGCAATGCTTGCAACAGAACGTGCGCTTATGCGATACTATGCTCGACACCTCTTTGCATACGGGACACATATACAATGCGCGTTCTATGTATTCCGCGCGCTTACGGCTTTTAAAAGCAATGCCAGATAAAGTATCGTCCACATCCAAACCGCTCTTTATAGCGCTTTGCACTTCTTCCACCGTCATTTCGTTTAACTCTTCCGCCGAGATGACCCTCAGAACACCGCTCTCCAGGCGGCCTTTTCGGATGTTGTGTCCCCAGCGCGGATCGGTGCCGTATCCGCCTTTTATGTTATATAAAACAAGCGGAACTTTGACGAGTTTGGCAAGCTTGGCTATTGCGTCGGTCATTTCCCACTGTCCGCCCGAAATGGTACGGTTGCCCTCGGGAAATATTCCCACTGCGCCGCCCTCTTTTACGATTCTAAAAACATTTCTTACCGCCACAAGATCGGCGACCGACTTACTTTTCGGTATGGGCGCAACAAGATAATTTATAAGCGGCGAAATTTTGAGATTAAACAGGTCGTCTGACGCGATGAAATATATGGGGAACTTAAACGACAGCGCGAGCAAAAACGGATCCATTGTAGTCTGATGATTGGATACTATAAGATACGCGCCCTTTTTTAATCCGCTTTTCTTTGCCGTATGTCGGTAACGCAGTTTGCAATACAACCGCATTATCGGACGCAAAACCGCAAACACAAATGCGTGTCTGCGGCAAATCCATTTTTTAGTTTTTCCTTGTTTTTTCAAATACCGATCACTCACAATCAAAGGCGTATTAAATTTTTATGAGCGTTTTCAGCTTATTGTCTTCGGACAATAACGCTTCATACATCTCGGGAACTTTATCGAAAGAAACTATCTTATCGTACAGAGTATCCACGGTCACCGTATGGTTTGCAAGAAGATTGATCGCCGTCGAATAGTTTTTGCCGCAATCGACAACGGTATGGATATCGATATTTTTATCGAGCAATGCGCTCATACTGCACGCAAGTTCCGATTCACCGCTTGCACGCCCTACTATAGCTATCTTTCCGCGTGCCGCAGTATAATCGCAAGCGCTCGACAGCGGCATTCCCGAACCCGTCAGATACACGCACGAATTAGCCATATGTCCGCCAGTCAAAGCAAGGATCTTTTTACATACGTCGTCGTTTACGGCATTCACGGTAAAATAAACGCCTGCTTTCTGCGCAAGGGCAAGCATATCTTCATGCATGTCGATCATGATCGGCACTGCCTGATAATACATCGCAATCTGCGCTAAGATTATGCCGTTTACCGTCGCGCCCATAATAACTATCTGATCGCCCTTTTCCACATTCAGTCGCGACAGAGCGTTCAACGCCAAAGCTATATGTTCGATGAATATAGCCTCCTCGTCATTAAGCCGCTCGGGAATAATATATACGTCATCGGCGGACACCACCGAAAAATCGCTCAGAAATCCGTCCTCTCCGATCCCGAAAAGCGCCGGTTTTTCGCAATCGTAATTGCGCCCGTCTTTGCAAGCCTTGCAATTATGACAGCTTGCATGCGAGTAAGTAACGACGCGGTTACCGCGCTGCAATCCCGTTACGTTTTCGCCCACTTCGGAAACAAACCCCACGCACTGGCGCACGGGTATTACGGGGTATCGAGCATCGCGCCGCCCTTCGTAAACAGCCATATCGATGTCGGTAATGCCGCACATAAGATTTTTCAGTTTTACGCAATTTTCGCCCACAGGCATAGCATCCATTTCTTCGAGCTTGATGTTATGCGGCGAGTGGATTCTGTACGCTTTCATAAAACAAATTTTTTACAACCGTTTCCAAATTTACGGCAATCGCCATAACGATCGTGTAATTTATTATACCACTTTGCGCCGTAGAAATCAAGTGATTTAAACGTGATTGAAATTCGCTTGTTCGCCATATAAAAAAGCACCTTCAAAAGCGTTTTTACTTTTGAGGTGCATTTTATCGTACGAACGTTTTTATTTCGGCACACAAGCGAAAATTTATTTATATTACTTATCCAATTCGATAGGAAGGACCGAAGCCGGATTGACGTACTTACCGTCCTTTTTCAGTTCGAAGTGCAAGTGCGCTCCCGTGTTAAGCTCTGACATCATGCTTGTGGACGTAACGCCTATCTTGTCGCCTGCCTTTACGGTATCGCCTACTTTTACCGTTATATCGCTGCCGAGCGATTTGTAAATGGATACATATCCGTCCGCGTGAGTAATGGTGACCACGTTTCCGTCGAGCGTGGTTTTTTCGACGTCGGTAACGGTTCCGTCAAGCAGATCGGAAGAGCAC
>CATKFJ010000276.1 GCA_949747725.1 uncultured bacterium | reverse complement strand
GTTTTTGCCGACGCGCTCCACCGTAGCTTTCCAAAGTTTGCCCGTGGTAAGAAGATCCGCGCGATCGACGCTTGTTACATGCTTTCTGCGCGTTGCCGCAAGCTCGAACGCTATTTTCGTAACGCGCTCTATTTCGTTGATCGAGTACACTTCGCTGTCGAAAGCTTCCTGACCGAGCGCCCCGTCGCGGTATCCGTGGTCGCCGAAGTACATGCCGCCCGAAAGCTCGCGGACAAGCATGATGTCGACGCCGTTTACGGTCAGTTCGGGTTTGATCGCGCCCGTTTTGATCTTACTGTACGAATGCAATACTACAGGGCATAAGCTTGCGAACAATTTCATTTCCGTGCGCAACGACAATATTCCGCGCTCGGGTCGCATGTGGCTTTGTAAGCTGTCCCATTTATCTCCGCCGACAGCGCCGAGCAACACCGCGTCGGAACTTAAACATTCTTTGCGCGTTTCGTCGGGCAGAGGTACGCCCGTCAGATCGATCGCACTGCCGCCGATAGGCATTTTGTTGAGTCCGAAATCGTGACCGTACTTGCGTTCGACCGCCGACAAGACGACTGCCGCCGCGTCTATGACTTCTGTTCCTATTCCGTCGCCGGGAAGTAATGTTACTTTGAATTTCATAATTTTTTAACTGTAGAATTAAAATTTCTTTTTAAGCACCGCGCCGTTGTTTGCCGATGTTACGAGATTTTGGTATCTCAGCAGCCAACCGTTGACATCGGAGTCTTTCGGACGGAGTTTTTTCTGGCGCGCTTGCAGCTCTTTTGCAGGAACGTCTAAGGTGAGCCTGCCGTTCGGAATATCGATCTTTATCGTATCGCCGTCCTTTACGAGCGCGATCTTGCCGTCTGCCGCGGCTTCGGGACAAACATGACCGATCGCCGCGCCGCGCGTTGCGCCCGAAAAACGTCCGTCGGTGACGAGCGCGACATCCTTATCGAGCCCCATACCGACGAGTGCGGAAGTGGGGGAGAGCATTTCGCGCATTCCCGGACCGCCTGCCGGGCCTTCGTATCGAATAATCACTACGTCGCCCTTCTTTATCTTGCCGCCATAGATTGCCGCAACCGCGTCTTCTTCGCAGTTAAAGCACTTGGCTTTGCCCATAAATACTTGCATTGCTTTATCTACGGACGAGCGTTTTACGACTGCGCCGTCCTCGGCAAGATTGCCTTTGAGGACCGCAATGCCGCCTACGGGTGACAGGGGCGCGTCTATCTTGTGTATTACGTCGGTATTGCGCACGTGCGCATGTTCGTAGCTGTCGGCAAGCGCTTCGCCCGTAACGGTGTGCGCCGAGCCGTCTATCAGCTTTTTCTTTGCAAGCTCGTGGAGAACTGCCATAATTCCGCCGGCGTAATGCAAGTCTTCCATATCTTTATCGCTCGACGGGGAGAGTTTGCACAGTGTGGGCGTTGCGTCTGAAACGGATTGTACAAGGTCGAGATCGAGCGATATATTGCATTCTGCGGCTATCGCAAACAAATGCAATATCGTATTTGTGGACGCGCCGAGCGCCATGTCGAGAGTGAGCGCGTTGGTGAAAGCGCGTTTTGTCATTATCATACGCGGCGTGATCGCGTCGCGTACGAGATTGCATATGGCAAGCCCCGTCTTTTTGGCAAGTCGTATTCTTTCGCTCCAAACGGCGAGAACGGTGCCGTTACCGGGCAGCGCCATGCCGAGCGCTTCGGTAAGGCAGTTGAGCGAGTTTGCCGTGTACATGCCGCAGCAGCTTCCGCAGCCGGGGCAGGCGGTATTTTCAAGTTCTTTAAGCTCGTCGATGTTCATTGAGCCGCTTTTGACCGCTCCTATCCCCTCGAATACATCGGATAACCCGACTTTTCTGCCCTTGAACATGCCGCTCTCCATAGGACCGCCGGAAACGAATACCGACGGGATATTTACGCGCGCTGCGCCCATCAGCATGCCGGGAACTATTTTATCGCAGTTGGGAACGAACACGGCGCCGTCGAACGCGTGACCTATAAGCATTGTTTCCACACTGTCGGCTATCAGCTCGCGAGAGGGGAGCGAATAACGCATGCCGGCGTGACCCATGGCAAGCCCGTCGCACACGCCGATCGACGGTACGACGACAGGCGTGCATCCGCCTGCGTATACGCCGGCTTTTACGGCGTCGGTTATTCTGTCTAAATGCACATGCCCGGGAACGATCTCCGATCTTGCCGACACTATAGCTATCAACGGTTTTTTGAGTTCGGCGTCGGTCAGCCCCAAAGCTTTTAACAGGGCGCGTTGCGGCGCTTTTTCCATGGATGTACACAATTCTTGTGGCATACTTCACTTCCTTCTTTTCACACTAATACGAATATTTTACCACTTGTTGCGGCGATTGTCAATTTGTATACAATAAAAAAGGGCGTTAAACATGATGTTTACGTCCTTTTTTATTGTTTTTTACCGCTTTTTTACAGTATCAACGGTATATTATGCTCTATGAAGAAAGTCTGTACCGCAGGCACTTGTACGGATATTGCCGTAGCTATCAGGAAAAGCGTGATTACCAAAAACACCGTCTTCAGTATGGGGTTGCCCGTCCAGCCGAGTGCGTTATAAAGCACTACGAGGAAGATCATCCATAATATGATCGTGCGTATTATGTCTATTGCGCGTATAGCGCCCGTCGGTACGTTTTGATATACCATTATCCATTTGATCGCTATTATCACGGCGTACAGTATAAGCACGAGTACCGATAAAAGCTGGTCTATCTTTCTTTCTCTTTTTGCCATTGCTCCCTCCGAGGAATTTTATAGTTTGATTATACCGCTCGAATATTAAAACACAATGTTATTAAGATTAGAAAATGATTAGATGTATGTTAGTAAACGGTAATCGTTAATAAGTTTTTAAACGGATCTATCGTTCCAACGCGATCAACCCCGTGCGCGACAGTTCTATAATGCCGTATTCTTTAAGCACGTCTATAAAGCCGTTAAGCTTATTCGGCTTTCCCGTCAGTTCGAGTATAGCCGAGTCGGGCGAAAGGTCGATTATTCTTGCGTCGTAAGTGCGGCAAACCGTTTCTATCTGCGTGCGCGCTGCGGACGGGACGTTGATCTTTATGATAAGAAGTTCGCGTAAAACCGCGTCATTGCCGTCTAATTCGTGCGTAACGATACAATCGGGCAGTTTGCCGAGCTGTAAGATTATCTGTCTGAGCGCGCTTTCGTCGCCGTGTACCGCTATCGTCATGCGCGACAGCTTAGGGTTTTCGGTCGCGCATACGGCAAGCGAATCTATGTTGAAACATCTGCGTGCGAACAGTCCCGATATGCGCGTAAGCACGCCGCTTTCGTTGGTAACGACTGCCGTAATAATATGTGTTTTCTGTGCGTTTTCCATTTATTAGTCCTCGATATCGATTTGGGTGATGATGTCCCTAAGCCCTTTTCCGGGAGGGATCATGGGCAGTACGAATTCGTCTTTATCGAGTATGCAATCGACTACTGTAGTACCCTCCGACGTCAGCGCTTTGCCGAGTATTTCGGGAACGTCGCCGTCGCGGTCAAGCTTTAGCGCGTTAGCGCCGAACGCTTTTGCGAGCGCGACAAAGTCGGTCTTGTCCGCGTCGAGATCGGTGGAAGAATAACGTTTGCCGTAGAACAGAGTCTGCCATTGACGTACCATG
>CATKFJ010000275.1 GCA_949747725.1 uncultured bacterium | reverse complement strand
TATAAGCCATGGATAACAAACTGTACTTCTACAATACTCTTACGCGCAAGAAAGAAATTTTTTCGCCGATAGCGCCGCCGCGAGTAACTACATATTCCTGCGGACCTACGGTGTACAGCTATGCGCATATAGGCAATCTTCGCTCGTATATCTTTATGGACGAGCTGCGCCGCACGCTCAAGCATGCCGGATATGTTACCGAATCGGTAATGAATATTACCGATGTCGGACATTTGACATCAGACGCCGACGACGGCGAAGATAAAATGCAATCCGCGGCGCAAAAACAGCATAAAACGCCCGAAGAAATAGCCGCTATGTATTCCGCGGCGTTCTTCAAAGACCTCGAACGGTTAAATATTTTATCGCCGGAAATAATAGCTAAGGCGACCGACAATATAAACGAAATGATAGCGTTTGTACAAACGCTTTACGATAGAGGTTTCGCTTACGAAACGGACGACGGTATATATTTCGATATTTCCAAGTTCGACGGATACGGAAAACTGTCGCGGTGCAATCTCGAAGACGCGCTTGCCGGCGCGCGCGTTGCCGTCAATACTCAAAAACGCCATCCGGCGGATTTTGCGCTCTGGAAAAAAGCGGAAAAGAATCATATAATGCAATGGCAATCGCCATGGGGCATGGGATATCCGGGCTGGCATATCGAATGTTCGGCAATGGGCAAGAAATTTCTCGGCGACAGATTCGATATTCACACGGGCGGCGTCGACCATATTCCCATTCATCACGAAAACGAAATCGCGCAATCGGAATCGCTCGAAGGTCATCGGGTAGTAAATCTTTGGATGCACGGCGAGTTCTTACTTGTAGACGGCGGCAAAATGAGCAAATCGCTCGGCAATCTCTATACGGTAGACGATCTCGTTTCGCGCGGATTTGCTCCGCTCGCCTTTCGTTATTTCTGCATGAACACGCACTACCGCAACAAACTGAACTTCACGTTTGACGGACTTAACGGCGCGCAAACAGCTTATACACGCTTGCGCAACACGATTTCGTCGTGCGCTGCCGCGCCTAAAGCCGATAGCGCACTTGCCGATAAAATATCCGCGCAAAAATCGGCTGTCGTAGCCGCTATATACGACGATCTCAACTATCCGCTCGCGCTCGGCGAACTGTGGACAATGGCTAAGCTTGCGGCGTGCCGCGAAATTTACGACGCGGCTGTCGAGCTTGACGGTCTGTTCGGACTCGATCTTCATCTTCCGCTCGACGACAACACGGCGAACGATATACCCGAAAACGTCAAGGCGATCGCAGATAAACGGTTTGCCGCGCGACAGAACAAAGATTGGGCTACATCGGACGCTTTACGCGCCGAACTCGACGCGCTCGGCTTTACGGTACTCGACAGTAAAACGGGATATGAACTGAAAAAGAAATAATTATATTGTTTTTATCGGTCACAATACAAAAACAGCCGTCGATTTTGTTCGACGGCTGTTTTTATTGTTACGTTATTCTATTATTTTTTCTTGGCAGACGGACGTTTTACAGCGGAAGTCGCGGTCGTCTTCTTGGCTGCCGGTTTTGCCGCCGCTTTAGGCGCATTTTCTTTAACAGCGGCTTGTTCTTTCTTGGGCTTTGCCGCCGCCTGTTTAGCCGCCTCTTCAAGCTCTTTTGCTTTCTGGCGCGCCGCTACCATTTCCTTATAGCGCAACTCGCCTTCGCTTTGCACGCTTTCGGTCTTAACGGCGTCTTCGAACGATTCGTATTTGCCTACCATTACAGCATGAGGATCGACTGCGAATTTGATCTTATCGCCGGTATTGTAACCGGAGAAGTTACGGATGATCAAAGTCATATCGCCGTTAAATCCGGCAACTTCAACCGTTATTATAGCGTCTCTGCGGTACTCGTCAAGGTGCTTGATGATACCCGTAAGAACCATTTTGCCTGCATGGGATATTTCTTCTTTATCGATCGCTATACCGCGAGGAAGAATATACAACGGGGAGCCTGCGTCGGCGGTCTTGAGATTGTCGAACTTGGTGACAGTCTGTTTTACGCAGCTTGCATCCGTCGAAACTGCGGAATTTTCGAAAGTGAGTTTGTTCTTCGTGCCGTTTTCGGCTTGGAACATATATACGTAAGAGCCGTTGTTGTTGACTATAGAACCTACGCTTGCGTTGGAACCGACTGTTTTTTCCGCGACGATGCGTTCACCGTCGATATTGAACAATTGGATCTGCGTAGGATCGATATATGTCTTTACCTTTTCGCCGCCGACAAACGGATAATCGAGCGGCTGAGACATAATTACATAGTTATCCACGCCGGGTACGGACAGATATACCGCCTTGAAACGGGG
>CATKFJ010000274.1 GCA_949747725.1 uncultured bacterium | reverse complement strand
GACAGTTGCGAAATGAAAGCGGACGGGATCGAGTTCACGGTGTATGCGGACGCGGAAGGGTATGCGCGGAGCAACGGCAGAGCGTATACGCATATAGCTAACCTCGGCAAAGTAGAAGGGTACGTATTCGATACGGATAGCGGCGTACTGTCGTGGAATGCCGTAGAAAACGCGAAGAATTATATAGTAAAAGTCAACGGCGGCGATGAAATCGATTTGCAGAACAGAACGAGCGTCGATCTCAGAGCTTACGTCGGAAACATAAACGTGGAAGTGTACGCAAAAGCACACGGCTACAATCCGTCTGAAGTAAGCGACAAAGCGTTGACCGTCAACCGCGTGGCTATGCCGACGGACGTCAAACTTGTAGATAAGACGGTCAGTTGGAATTCCGTGCCAAATTCTAACGGATACAAAATAATTATCAACGGCGTTCCGTACGATGCGGCTACGAACAGTTTCGAATTGAACGACGATATTTTGACCGTCGGCGAGGTATACGATATAAGCGTGTATGCTTTGGGTGCGACGGCGAGCAACAATTCGTATGTTACCGATAGCTTAAAGGTTCGCTACAGCGCCAATATCGACGGCGTGGCTTATAACGCAAGCGTTTTGAGTTGGGATGCCGTTATAGGCGCGGAACGTTACGAAGTGCGCGTTAACGACGGCGCGGTAATGGACGCAGGAAACGCCACGAGCAAGGAAATAGAGCTTACGGCTAAAGAGAATACCGTGTATGTAAGAATGTACACGTCTGCCGACCCGACCACGCCCGGACCGTGGACTTCGTATTCCGTTTCGGCATACGAAATAACGCTCGACACTCAGGGCGGAAAGGATGTTGGTAAGCTTTATAAAGCTAATGGCGATAAAATTGTTTTGCCTGATACTGAACGTATGGGTTATACGTTTAACGATTGGTATACGTCAAACGATAATACGGGGGTGCGGTATACCGAGACCGTATTTAGCGGTTCTTCCGATATGACGCTTTACGCGAGCTGGATTGCCAATAAATATAATGTAACGCTCAATTTCGGTAACTACGGACAGTATGGTAATGCGTCTACTGAAACGGTAGAAGTAACGTACGGTCAGAATTTCAAGTTTTGCGTGCCTGATATTACAGATGAACGTTTCGTGTTTATCGGTTATAATGCAGTTGCCGGAGGCAGTGGCACTGTTTTCACCGATCCTAAGGGCGTGAGTACGGATGTTTGGGGTATTGCCAATGACGTTACGATATACGCCACATACCTCGAGGTGTTCAAGTTTACAGAGAGTGTAACTCAAAACGGTAAGTGGGTAGTAAGCGCCGCCGATAACGGTTACGCATCCAATCCGCTTATAACCGAACTTGCAATCCCTGCGCAATATCAAGGCGAAAAAGTTTACGAGATCAGCCAATATGGCTTTGAAAACTGCCGTAATTTAATTTCGATCACTATTCCCGATACGATCACGGTAGCCGTTGCGGAGACTATGTTCCGCGGTTGTACAGCGCTTCGAGAATTTAAGGTGTCGACAACGGGGCTTAATCCTACGCCTGTATACAGCGCTAAGGACGGTTGGCTCATATATGATGAAAACGGCGACGGTAGCAGGATGGTGCTTGCGTACGTTCCTTCAACTTTGAGCGGAGATATAGTTATACCTGACGGAATTACTTATCTCGGCACGGATCTTTTTGCAAATAACAGCGATATTACGAGTGTGACGATCCCGACAAGCGTTACTATGATACTCAGTTCGGCATTTAATAATCTCGCTAATTTAACTTCCGTTTCGTTTAATACTCCGCTTTCGGGCGAAACTCTTAAAACCGTTAAAATGAGCGAGGATGCAATCGTAAAATGCGACAAGCTTATGTATCTTACGCTGCCTGCGTTGTTAATGGATTTTGATTTCGGCGCATCGGTAAAAGATTATTCGGCAATATACGGAAAATACAACAACCTTAAATCCATATCTGTTGTGGAACTTGCGGACGGTGTACAAACATTTATGTCAAAAGACGGTATGTTGTTAAGCGGCGCAGGCGATGAGATCCTGTATTGTCCGAAAGCCAATGAAACAGAATCTGTCACAATAGGTTCGGGCATAAACAAGATAGCAAAAAATGCGTTTGCCAATCAAAAGTATCTTAAGAACTTAACAATCGGTGCAGTCGTATCCGAGATAGGCGAACGTGCGTTTTATAATTGTAAGTCTCTTCAGTCCGTAGTGTTTGAAGCGTCATTAAACGCCAACGCGCTCACTATAAAAACTCAAGCGTTTTCGGGTTGCAGTAATCTCGGAAATATAGCTTTCAATGAAGAATGCGATCATATACTCGACGGCGTACACGATACCGATTCAGGCGATGAACATACGGTATCCGGCGCTACGTGTAACGTGGTTTCAATAGGCGTTAGCGCTTTTTCCGGTGTATGCGCAAAGAGCATAGTATTGCCGTCAACGCTTACTTCTATCGATAACAATGCATTTTCGGGCAACATGGTATTGACCTCTCTCGTGTTAAGCCATATAGATTCGGG
>CATKFJ010000273.1 GCA_949747725.1 uncultured bacterium | reverse complement strand
GTTATAACCGTTTCGTTAGTATCGTCAAGAATAAACTTTACCGACGTAGGTTCGCCTATTATTTGAAGTATTCCGCTCGGATCGTCCACATCGGGAACTTCCACGCGGCTGCGGTCCGCCCCTTCTCGCACGACGGTCGCCTCGGTATAACCTTTATCCGCCAAAAGATTTTCGAGCGCGGAACGCGTACCCTCCATCTTGTTTTCGAAGTCGGCAGTATCGGTATTCGACGCTTGATAAACCGCATAAACGCCGCCTTGAAGATCAAGACCGAGACTTATCGCCTCTTTCGACAAAAACGGGTGATACCGCGTAAACCCGAATCGCATGGGTACAAACGCAAAAATCGCACCTATCACCATTGCTATGCCGATAAGCACAAGTTTCGTAATTGTTGATTTTTTCTTGACGGCTTTGTGTGACGGAGCTACCGCAGGCGATGCTTTTTGCACCGTTTCAAGCTCCTTATTGTCGTATTCCGTCAAAGAATTCTTTTCGTCCATAGAATTTCTCCGCGGTATCTGCTTATCGTGGATTGTACTTTACTCCATTCTACCGATATGATACCTATTTATTATATAAAATACAGCGTCGCAAGTCAATTATTTAAAACGCTTATTACAAAATTATTTAAACTTTTTTAAACTATTTGGTTTAGATCTTTACTGTTCTTCGATCGCTTTTATGGCAAGTCCGCACTCAACGCGTTTTTTCATAAGCTCGCATGCCGGCTTGTACGGTGCATTTATATCGTTATTGAACTTAAACGAATTTGCCATACATCCTCCAGAACAATAATATTTTGCCCAACATGCCGAACATTCGGGTTTGGAACGAACGGAACAGCCATACAGCTTTTTACGCAATTCTTCGTTCAGATTTCCGTCAAACACATTCCCTATCGCCATGTCTTTGATCCCGTCGAATTGATGGCAGGGGTACACGGTGCCGTCGGGCGCGACTGCGACGTATTCTCCGCCCGCGCCGCAACCCTTAAGCCGCTTAACGGCACAAGGTGCGTTATCGATATCGATCATGAAGTGAAAGAAATTAAACCACTTATCCGTTTTACGCCGTTCGACATATGCTGCGGCAAGTTTGTCGTACTCCGCGATCACCTTGGGAATATCCTCTTCGCGTATGGCAAGCGGACTGCTTGACTTAAGTACGACAGGCTCGATTGATAATTGGTCGAATCCCAGATCGTTCAAAAACAACACATCCGAACAAAAATCGAGATTATACCTTGTAAATGTTCCGCGAATATAATATTGACCTTTTCTCTTTTCTTTAAACCTCAGAGCGTTATTTATGACGGTATCGAAACTATTTTTACCGCTCACGGTTTTTCTTACGCGGTCGTGAACTTCGCGTCTTCCGTCCACGCTGATAACCACATTGTACATTTGTTCGTTAAAAAAGTCTATATCGTCGTCATTAAGCTTATACGCATTTGTCGTTATCGTAAAACGAAAATTTTTATTGTGCTCTTTCTCTAAAGACCGCGCGTACATTACTGTTTTTTTGACTACATCGAAATCCAGCATCGGTTCGCCGCCGAAAAAGTCGATCT
>CATKFJ010000272.1 GCA_949747725.1 uncultured bacterium | reverse complement strand
CATAACAATACTAGTTGACAATACGCAATTCGTTCATAAAGATGTTTTAAGCTTTTTAAGACAAGTATGTAATGATTTGCAGTTATGCCATTGCAATAGCGAAATTGTCTTTGTGTTTAATACGGATTACATGACGTCAACTTCGCTTGCTTATCACTTTTTAAACGATTTAAAAAACACTTTGTCCGAAGACTATAAATACGAAATCGAAGGCTTTGACCAAAATCACGCCATCAAATATTTACAATACAGCCTTGACCCAGACAAATTAAGGGAAGACTTAGAGCCGCTTTGCAAAGACATAATTTCGCGTTTGGGTTGTAATCCACTGTACCTTAAACAGATTGTTTTATATCTTTTCCAAAAAAATATTATTGGTTTTTACGATAATACGATTTGCATATTAAATTTTGAGCTTTTACAAACCGAATTGGAGGGTTTGCCTGCTGGAACACATTCGCTTATCAATCTTCGTTATAAAACATTGCTTGAGCAAAATAGTGATATTAACGACCAAATTAAAGATTTATTTTGGGCTGTTCTTATTTTCGATAAATTTCCGAAAATATTTACAAGATGTATTGACGGATTACCTTTGGGTTTGTTAAAAACTTGCATCGAGCTCGGTTTTGTCAAAAGTGACGGCGAAACAATTACTTTCGAACATCAATTAATAGCGAAATCAATTCTTATTTCTATTCAAGAAGACGCTTATACTGCTCATCCTATAAGTACAAAAATAGGATTAAGCGAGACAACGAAAAACAATTTTATAAAAGAGTTGAAAGCAGACAGATTTTCAACGATTAAATTTGCCCTTGAATACAGTATGCAGCTTTGCGATGCGAAAAAGTTTGCTAAATATACAGAATCGATAAGTATAAAGCATATTACAAACGTGTTTATACCGTATATCGTATACGCTGTGGAAGCGTGTATTTATGACCATAATACAACGTTACCGGCGAGCATAAAAATCGATGCGCTTTACAGACTTATAACTGGTTGTCAAGATAAATTGGGCGTACAAACCACAAAAAAACTGTTTGAAACGATTATAGAATTTCAAGCAAACAACTTCATGCTCAATATCGAATGTGACGAAATGTTTATAGAGCTTTTAAAATTTTATATCCATGAATTGCCGCCGAGAGAAAAGAGCGACTTTATATTGAAAGTTAAGAACATTGGCATTACGTTGTTGAAGTTAAACAATAAATGTGTTGACGATTTTCAAGTCTGGATACTGTGGGCATTAGGCAAAAGCTATATGCATATTCACAACTTTGACACAGCGCTTGTATATCTTAACGATGGCGTAACATTGGCTAAAAAAACAAATAATTACCACAGATTAGCGGAACTTAACGTGCAGCTTGGTTACTTAAGCGCGTATAAAATGCAAAAAAGTGAAACCGCAAAATATTGGGAAACCGCAAGCGAAAATTTTAATAAAACTGGAATCTATGATGAAGTACTGTCACTTGTTTACAAAGGTAACGTGTTACTGTTAAACAATGATTTAGAGCACACGGAGGAAATTATCGGTAAATTACTCGTTTATTACGAGAATAAAGATAGTTATGCTTTTTTAAAATCGGTAATTAACGATTTTATTTGTAATAAACTGATTTTGCAGTCCGTTAAAAACAACGTGTTTGACGATAATCTGCATCGTGATATTAAAATACAGCTTAATAAATTCCGCTCACAAACTATAACGTACAATTTCCGTGCCTATATGCTTGCGTTGTATAAAACTTTAACGTATCTGAAATACGTAGTTGAAAACTTTTCAGACATACGTGTAAAAGCTGAGGTCGAAAAAGATTACGCTTTAGCAAAGCTTATGAGCATTGAGCTTCTTGCGAACTATGATGAAAACGCAAGTGATTTCTATTATTTTTATCCTATATTCAGGGACGTAGTTGCGTTATTTAATTCGGACGAACGCTTTTTACGCGAACTGGATAATCGCTCGCTTCTTCAATCGGGCAGGACTAGTACTTTTACAACATTGTTGAACAACGTCAATTCAAACCTCGAGTTGCCTGTTGTGGTCGGTGTTTTAAGTGACGAGAAGCACAAAGTAAACCTTTTCCACTATTCTTATACATGGTAGACTATTATTTTATCGTTGTGACGATGCTTATAGTGCCACCATATGTCTGTAGTGTCAATCTCCATGTCGTTACCAATAACATATGCGAACGGAATATTCAAAAGTTGTAATTCGCCGAATGCGATGTCGGACAGCTTGATTTTTTTCTGACCTTTATGCAAGCGAAGTTTAT
>CATKFJ010000271.1 GCA_949747725.1 uncultured bacterium | reverse complement strand
TGAAAAATAGGTATTTAAACATCGCCCACTTGCTCATTTGCATACGTTCGGGCGTAAGATCCGGTTTATTGTCGTTACCGAACATCATTCGTTGAACGATGCCCTTTCTTTTCTTTTTCTCGGTTTCCGTTTTTGCCATACCGTTTCTCTCCTATCTTTTTGCGGCGTGAGCCTGTATAAGATTAAGGAACAGTTCCGTTCCCACAAGCAGTGCGCTCTCGTCGAACGCGAACTTCTCGCTGTGCAACGGGTTGTTCCATTTGTCTGTTTCTGTGCCGAGCCATACCATACAACCCGACACGTCCTTTAGATAATGCGAAAAGTCCTCCGCCGTGTTTCTCGGTTCTGTTTCGACGCATCTGTCGCCCATAATGCTGCGAACTTTATCCACACTCAACGCGTCGTTTATAAGCGGAACATACATTGCCGTACTCACTATCCTGTGGTCCGTGCCGTAACGATCGTCCGCGCTCAATGCCGCGCGCTCTATCTCGAGCATGACTGCCTCGCACTTCGACATATCGTAAAACCTAAGCGTATATTCCGACACGCATTTGTCGGCTATTATATTACGCGCCGCGCCGCCGCCGAGCTTGCCGAGATTTATTATCAGTCCGCTGTTCGCCGCCGCGGAATACGCAGCCGACGCTATGTCTACCGACGCACGGATCGCATCCGCACCGCGCTCCGGATTTGCGCAATGTCCGGCTTTGCCTACGACTTCAATATCGAACTCGCAGCATCCTGCAAACATTCCGCCGTAACAGTACCCTATCTTGCCCTGAGGCAGTTCGGGACACAAGTGAAGCGCATAGATCTCGTCTACTCCGTCAAGCACTCCGTTATCGATCATGACCTGACTTCCGCCGACGCCTTCTTCGCCGAACTGAAATATGAATCGCACCGGAGTATCGCTTTTCGCGCCGAGAATACGCGCTACGTTAAGCAGGTTTGCGGTATGACCGTCGTGACCGCACGCATGCATGACGCCGTTCGCAGCGCAATCGGTCATGCCCGTAAAATCCGTGTTCTCGCTTATGGGCAATGCGTCTATATCGGCGCGGAGCGCTATTCTTCCGCCCTTGCGTCCGCAATCGCAGTAAACGCCTGTACCTATCGTTTTGGGTTTATAACCGAAACGTTTCAGTTCGTCAACGATAAACGCCGAAGTTTTATGTTCTTCGCCCGAAATCTCCGCTAATGCGTGCAATTTACGACGCGTTTCGGTTAGGTATTGTAACGACACACTGTCCATGATATACATTATACTACACAAGACGCATTTTTTCAAGCAATTACACCTATTTCTTTTGTAAAAGAACTTTTAGCGCCGTGTGTTTACTTAGACTGTTCGTTGTAGGTTACACCCGAATAGTTTTATGACGTTATAAGTTATAAGACGCCACTTTTTTTAATTCGGAATGCGGAATTAGGAATTCGGAATCGATGACCGCTATCGCGGTTATTTAATCAAAAGATTTCTCCGCTCCGCGCTGCGCGCTACGGTCGAAATGACACACTCTATACCAATGTCATCCCGAGCGTAGTCGAGGGATCTATAATTCCGCTTTTCTAATTCCTAATTCCGAATTAACCTCTACAAACACTCTTTTACTTGACAAATAACGGCATTTTTTGCTATATTTACTTCGGAGGTTGTTATGGGCGAAAAAGTAGCTGTAGTCGGCGCTACCGGTGTTGTAGGCCGTATGATGATAAAGGTTTTGGAAGAGCGCGATTTTCCTATCGGAGAACTGCATTTGTTTGCATCCGCACGCTCCGCCGGAACTACGATCAAGTTCAAGGGCAAGGATCACATCGTTAAAGAGCTTAACGAACAGAACATAAAATCCGCAGGCGTGAAATTCGCTATATTCTCGGCAGGGAGCGACGTTTCCGAAAAGTATGCGCCCGTTTTCGCCGCGCACGGCGCTGTTGCGATAGACAATTCGTCGCGCTGGCGTATGGATAAAGACGTGCCGCTTGTCGTACCGGAAGTAAACCCCGATGCGGCATTCGAGCATAACGGCATAATCGCCAATCCCAACTGCTCCACTATTCAAGCGGTAGTAGCGATCAAGCCGCTTCATGATGCCTTCAAGGTAAAGCGTATAGTTTATTCGACCTATCAAGCGGTATCCGGCGCAGGCAAGCAAGGCTTGCTCGATCTTGCCGACGGAGAAAAAGGCATGCCGCCAAAAAAGTTCCCTTACCCGATCTCGCATAATATTATTCCGCATATCGACGTTTTCACCGAAGACGGCTACACAAAAGAAGAAATAAAAATGATAAACGAAACGCGCAAGATATTGGGCGACGAATCTTTGCGCATAACCGCAACGACTGCGCGAGTTCCCGTTTATTACGGACACAGCGAAAGCATAAACATCGAGTTCTTCAATCCCGTTACGCGCGCAGCCGCGCTCGATGTTTTACGCAAAGCCAAGGGCGTTATCGTTACAGACGATCCGCAAAACAACATATACCCCATGCCGATCGACGCGGAGGGACACGACGAAGTGTTTGTGGGACGCGTGCGCGAGGATA
>CATKFJ010000270.1 GCA_949747725.1 uncultured bacterium | reverse complement strand
TGCCGTGCTTAATTGCGGCGCAGCGGACAAGACGGCTGTCACCGTAGTGCATGTAAATCACAACCTGCGCGAAACAGCCGCCGCCGACGAAAATTTCGTGCGAAAGTACTGTGCGGAAAACGGCGTACGGTTTCACGCGGCGAGCGTGGACGTAAGGTCATACAGCGCGGATAACGGTCTTACTATAGAACAGGCGGCGCGTGACCTGCGGTACGGCGTTTTTTACGGTTTTATCGAACGGGGCGACGCCGACATTATATTGACTGCGCACCATGCGCTCGATAATGCGGAAACGATACTGATGCACCTTTTCAGAGGGTCGGGTATCGACGGTTTGCGCGGCATGGGGAATTGCAACCCCGATATTGCGCGTAAAACCGATATATGCGCATCTGCCGATATGCGCAAGTATATAGTCAGACCGTTTTTGAACGTTTATCCTACCGCGCTCGACGCGTACGTTAAGCAGTTCGGCATTAAATACGTTGTAGACGCAACGAATTTCGAGGTCGACGCCGATAGGAATTTTATACGGCTGAAAGTCATTCCGCTTATAGAACAGCGTTACCGCGGCGCGGTGCGTGCCGTAAACGAACTGTCGGGCGAGTGCGCGTCCGTGTGCGCCGCTCTCGACGGCGCGATCGACGACTCGCTTATTGTGTATGAACGCGGCGGCGTTACCGTAAAGGACGCGGCTCTTAACGGCGCGATCGCCGCGCGGTACGTAAGGCGCGCGCTCGAATACTTTACAACAGTGGATGTAACGCGCGAACAGATACTGCGCGTTGTCGGGCTTTCGACTATGCGCACGGGCGCGACGGCAGAGCTATCCAACGGGATAAAAGCTGCGCGCGAGTACGGCGGAATATCGCTGTACTTGCTCCGACCGTATTGCGACGTCGAAATACCCGTAGCGCTCGGGGCGAATTTTATAGACGGGCTTGCAGTCGATATTACGTTAGTCGCTCCGCCTGACGATATTAAATCGTGCGCGCGCGGCGTTTTTGCCGATTTCGATAAGCTCGAGGGCGCGACCGTAAGATTCAGGCGCGACGGCGATCATTTTACGCCGTGCGGCGGCAAGCGGAAAAAGCTTAAACAGTTTTTTATAGACAATAAAATCCCGTTGCGCGACAGGGACCGTATTCCGCTCGTTTGCAAGGGCGACGAAGTGCTTGTTGCGGTGGGCGTGCAAATTTCGGAAGGTGTAAAACTTACGCAAGGCACTGCGCGGTGCGCTTGCATTAAGTCGAGGTGGTGATGTTTAACGAGGTCAGTTTAAAGCCTGACGAAAAAAAAGAGTCGCTCGATGACTGTCATTATATAATACAGAGTGCGGATGGCTACAGGTTCGGCGCGGACGCCGTAGGACTTTCGAAGTTTGCGCTCAAGTACGTGCGCGACGGCATGACGGTTTTCGATCTGTGTTCGGGTTGCGGCATTATAGGCATACTTATCGGTATTCAAAAAAGATGTACCGTGTTCGGCGCGGAAATAGACGCGCAACTTCACGATATGAGCGTGCGGTCATGCGCGCTTAACGGTCTTGAAAACGTCGTTTTTTATAACGCCGATATCCGCAAGCGATGCGATCTTATAAGACCGTCGTCATGCGATATGGTAGTTTGCAATCCGCCGTTCTATAAATCGGGCAGTGTGGCGCGCAAAGCCGCGCCTGCGGCTAACAGCGAGCTTACCGTAACGTTCGACGACATTGCCGAAACAGCCGCCGCGTTGCTTAGGGTAGGCGGAGCATTGATGTTGGTACATACTGCGTCGCGGCTTGACGAGATACTTTATAAATGCACCGCGAACGGACTTATGCCCAAACAATTGAAGATCAACCGCAACGGCAAAACTTTTATGCTGCGCGCTGTGCGCGGCGGCAAGCAGGGCTTGACCGTTGAAATAGGCGATTGGTAAAAATGCGGACGGGCGTTCGACGCCGATGACTGCGCGCCTGTAAGGAGAATATATTATGCTGTATATCGTAGCAACGCCGATAGGTAATCTTGACGAAATATCTTTGCGCGCGCTCGACGTGCTTAAAAACGCGGATATGATCGCCGCCGAGGACACTCGGCATACCGCTATACTATTAAAAAAGTACGGAATTTCAACGCGTACCGTCGCGTACCATAAGTTCAACGAAAAGAGTGCGGTGAGCGGTCTTATAGATATGCTTAAAAACGGTAAAAGCATTGCCGTCGTATCGGACGCCGGCATGCCTACTGTTTCCGACCCCGGGCATGTGCTGATAGACGCCGCTATAGAAAACGGCATAGATTATACGGTAGTAAGCGGCGCTTGCGCGGCGGTCAACGCGCTTGTTCTTTCGGGACTGAATACTCGTGCGTTTACGGTGCTCGGATTTTTGCCCGAGAAGAATATAGACAGAACGCGTTTCGTGGAGCCGTATAAAAACGTGCCTTGCACGCTTGTTTTTTACAGCGCCGTACACGATATAAAAAAGGATCTCGCGTTCCTGTACGAATCGTTCGGCGCGCGCAAAGTAGCCGTTTGCCGCGAGATGACGAAGATGTTCGAAACCGTCAC
>CATKFJ010000269.1 GCA_949747725.1 uncultured bacterium | reverse complement strand
GACGAATGTCCCGTGCCGAACGCATCGTATTCGCTTTCTTCCGTTTTCGGGAATCCCGAGATGCCGCCGTTTTTACGCAGTCCGTCAAATGCATCGCCGCGCCCCGTTAATATTTTATGCGCATAGGCTTGATGTCCGACGTCGAAAACGAACCTATCCGACGGGCAATCGAAAACATAGTGCATTGCAACGATCAATTCCACCGTACCGAGATTGGACGACAAATGACCGCCGTTCTTTTCCACAACGTCGATGATCCTTGTACGGATATAATCGCAAAGTCCGTCCAATTCGTTTATATTAAGCCGCTTTAAGTCTTGCGGTGTTTTAATAAGACTGTAATCCAATTGCGTACTCTGATCTATACAATTACGAATTTTTCTATAAACTCATGCAAGAAACGGTTATCGCCGCCTATCGTATCAAGCGCCTTGGCGGAGTTATTAAGCTTTTCGTTAAGCAGTTTCTTCGCATCATCGAGATCCAAAAACTTGAGTATGCTGCGCTCGCCTTGTTTCTCGCCCGAAATATACTCGGAAATATCGTCGTACAATTGAAAAGCCTGTCCGAACGCCTGAGCAAAACTTTCGGTAAGCATGCCGTTTATTATATGTCTGTCATTGGAACGGTCTTCGTTTATTATATTGCACTTACCCGAAATCCCGTCGCATTCAAGTCGGATCTTCCGACGGTTACCGAGAACATATCCGCCGTTGCACGCAAGCTTAATAAGCGCACCCGTTTTTTGCTTATACATATCGAGCAATTCGTCCACCGAAGCTATATCGCCGAAAAGATCGATATATTGCCCGTTTATCAGCCCGTTGTCACCGACGAGCGACGAAAAACCGCAAAACGGTCCCACACCGCCGTTAGGCATGGGCGCATTGAGTATTCTGTTAGCAAGATCGAGCAAAGCGTCTCCGGCAAGAAGAGCTTTTGCTTCGCCGAACATCTTATGGACAGTCGGCTTGCCGCGGCGCATATCGTCGTTATCCATGCACGGCATATCGTCGTGAATGAGCGAATAAGTATGCAATATCTCTATACCGCATGCATAATTAAGCGCATATTCATCAGGCAATTCGAACAGATTATGAAACTCGAGCATCAAGATCGGTCTTAACCGCTTGCCGCCCGGGAACAACGCATACTCAAGCACATTTTTAAAATCGTCGCAATAATTAAGTCCTGCGATTATTGCTTTAAGACCGCCGTCTATCTGTTCTTTCCATTCGGAAAGGCGTGTTTGGAAAAATTCGCTCATCTCTTTCTCCGAGAGAAGTGATCAATTTGGCATTAAGTTGCTTAT
>CATKFJ010000268.1 GCA_949747725.1 uncultured bacterium | reverse complement strand
GCACGGGAACGGTATCGACAGGAGTGGAAACGATCGTTTCGCCGCTTAAAAACAAATGCACCGTATACAGTCCCGACACAAGCTCCGTAACGTTATACGAATAATCGAATTTGCCGGAAAAACTCATTTCTTCTATCTTGCTTAAGGCAAAAGCTTTAACCGCCTCATCGATATCGCGCGTAAGCTCTATCGGCGCCGTTTCGTAATACTCGTATCGCGTCACGTAAAGCGGTAATAACACATCATAGTTTGTCTTGCGCGCGACGGTTTCATACGACGCGAATGTGCTTTGGGTCTTTCCTAACCCGAACCCGAATAACTCGACCTGTGTTCTGCGTTCTACATTGCCGGTACGCCTATACTCTACATACGTCGGAGAAATATCCGCCACGACGGTCACGGCAACGTTCCCGTAAACGTCCGCATCGCATTCGCCCGTATACAGAAGCTCGCCTGCCGTAGAATAAACGTCGCCGCTTGCAAGAAGCGCGCCTTTTTTCACCACGTCGCCGCGCTTGACAGCCGCCGTTCCGCTCCGCACTACTACGCGCGTGACCGTTGCGTCGTACTCCGAAATATACGCCGCGCAACCGACGGGTTCCGTATAATCGGACGATTCGAGCACCCGTACATACATGGTAGTACCCGAAATGACGCATGACGCATCGGCAATTCCGTGCAGCCCCACGAGCGCAGACTGAGCTTTCATGCCGTCGACTACAGTCTTTTTACTGCCGACAGACACACCCGAAGCATCGAGCACGCTCATAATAGCCGCGTCGTAATGCTTATCGTTACCGACGATACTGACGCGCCAAACATAACCGTATGCAATGTTCAAACAGACGACCGACGCGATCATGCCGGCAATAAGTCCGCAGCGCGACAGCCAAAACGCACAAACCCTGCCTATTCCGAATGTCGCGCTTATTCGGTAATTATAACACATTTCATCAAGAATTGCAATTACTTTATGTAAGTCTTTTTTTCGTGTTTTAAATCGCGTAACACCGCCGTCCGCACGCATGTCCTCGAACTTGATCCCACACGAAACAAACCGCGCTGCCACAGACGCGCGATCGCCGTTGACTTCGAGTTCCACGCGCGGAATAATGCCGCGGTTACCGTCTTTCGAAAATCCTTCGGGACGATTCTTCAGCTTAGCCTTTATTTTACCGTAAAACAAAATTCGACGTTTGCGCCGTTCTGCCGCCAACGCGTTTTTTGCCGCTATAACCTTTTCATGTTCCGCTCTTTGCTGCGCGCGTAAAATTTCTCGTTGTTTTTTGTCTTGTGCTTTATTCGCTCGTTTTTGTTCGGCTATCCTGCGCTTTTCCGCTTTATTGTCCGCTTTAGACGGCAAAACCTTTTTTTCGGCATTCTTGCTTTTTTTCATAGATCGTTCACCGTAAACCCTTTAAGCCTGCCCACGACGGCAATACAATCGTCGTCGAGTTCTTTAACGGTCAAATCCGCGCCTGTTACCGTAATAACGGCGCCGGGCGCTTTGAAGATCATCTCCTCCGTATCGATGCGAATAGGGCGTGCGCCTTCGATATAGAAAGCGTCACGCCCGAATAATGCGGCTTGAAACTTTATTTCAGCCAAGCCCGAAAATATTTTTGCAGTTTGCTCGATAAAACTCATGCCATATTTTATGATTGGTTTTATCGGTATAGAACACTACCTATCAACCACGCGTTCGACGGTTATTTTATCGTGCGCGATCTCGGTAATGCGCACTCTCTCTCCCTGCGCTATAGGCGTTTCGCTGTGAACTACAAGATTGATATTGTTGATCGTAACGTTACCCGTAAGATCTATAGGTGTATTTGCAATGCCTATACTGTTTATAAGATCGTCGTATCTGCGGCGGCGTTCGCCGGCTTTTTCTATTCGGGCAACACGCAACCAATCTCGTTTTTGAGTAAACAACGAAATAACGTGCACCAAATACAACAGCACCGACGTTATAAATATAAACATAAACGCTTCGCCGGCTGACCCGTATATCATTCGCGTGACGAATGCCGCACCTATAAGCCCAAGCCCCAAACTGTACGCAACGCCGTGCATCGGTTGGAAAAACTCAATGCAAAACAAAACAAAGCCCGTTATCCATAGACAAACAAACAACATATTCAATGAGTAGAACAATGCGACAAAGCTTTGCGACAGAGACATGATATTTACCCTTACTACCCGTTTAGTTACCCGCTTTTAATATTGCGTTATAGTAAAACAGCACCTGCTGAGCATAACCGGCATTGGTACCGTACTTTTCGCGCATACGCACACGCAATTGACGTTCTGTTTCGTTTCCGACGCGTTGAGTCTTGAACATCCACGTATCTATGGGAAAAACTTCCAAACGCCCTAACGAAAACAACAACACGCAGTCTGCGATTTTGGGTCCGACGCCCGGCAAAGACACAAGCATTTTTTCCGCGTCCGCCGTGCGCGCCGGATAAAGCCTGTTTAGCAACTCCGTTTCCGCACAAATCTTAGCTGTTTCATGTATGTAAGAAGAACGATAACCGCAACCCATAGCGTCAAGCTGACGAACGGGAATTTCG
>CATKFJ010000267.1 GCA_949747725.1 uncultured bacterium | reverse complement strand
GCTTGTCGGTTCGATTATTGTCGTGCCCTTTTTTAGTTTTCCGTTTGTCTCTGCGTCTTCGATCATGGCTTTGGCGACCCTGTCCTTTACAGATCCAGCAGGATTGAAATATTCGAGCTTTGCAAGGAGCGTAGCCTGCAGTCCGTTCGCTCTTTCGTAATTGACGATCTCCACCAACGGCGTATTGCCGACGAAATCAAGAATCGTTTTATAGCGTGCCATAGTATGTAATCTCCTTTTATTAGAAACGACTGTCGAATATGCCGTTTATTTACAGCCTATCAAATCCTTTATAACTTCGCCTGCGATTATCAATCCGACGACCGACGGCACAAACGCGTTGCTGCCAGGAATATCGCGCCGCAAATTATTTGCGGTTTCCGAACGCATTTCATCGTCAAGCCTGACCGATATCGGTTCTTCGGTCGAGTATACTACTTTGAGCTTTTCTATCCCGCGCTTTTTAAGCTCTCTGCGCATTACTTTTGCAAGCGGACACACCGAAGTTTGGTAAATATCGGCTACGCGAAACAGCGTGGGATCGAGTTTATTGCCTGCGACCATCGAACTTATTACGGGCGTATCGCACTTGACGGCATTTTCGATAATGGCAAGCTTGCCCGTAACCGTATCTATCGCGTCGACGATATAATCATACTGCGAAAAGTCAAACTCCGCCGCCGTTTCAGGCATATAAAAAGTTTTATATGCCGTAACCTTGCAATCGGGATTTATATCGGCTATGCGCTCCGCGATAACATCTACTTTATATTTGCCGACAGTTCTATGCGTAGCGATTATCTGACGGGTTAAATTTGTCAAGCATACTTTATCGTTGTCTATGACGTCTATTGCTCCGACGCCGGAACGCGCAAGCGCTTCGACCGTATATCCGCCGACGCCGCCTATGCCGAATACGGCGACGCGCGATTCGGACAAACCAGCCATTGCGCCTTTTCCGAACAGCAATTCGGTTCTCGAAAACTGATTGAGCATGTTATTGTAAACCCCGTAAAATACGGAGTATATTATATCAATAATTTATATGCTTGTCAATCGATATGCGCGACACGGAAGTTACAGGAGATTGGACAGATACGGGATGCTGTCGAGCAATACGTCGTCGATATAGTTAATCGCAGAATAAACGAAGATCACCGCATCGTTATAATTATCCGATTGCACAACGGCTTTAAGGCTGATAATTTTATCGTCGAGGTTGCGCACGGTGTTATGGTTTTGGATGGTCAATAATAACCGCTTGCCTTTCTCCCATTTTCGAGTCAACTTTTCGCAAAGCTCTACCGTTTCGGCATTATCCACTTTTTCTTCGTTATTTTCTATACTTACGGCAATCTGTTCAAGTTCTACCTGAAGTGAATTGTAAAACTTATTTACGTATGTTATTTCACACACCATCGCCGCTACCATAACGGCAAACACGACGAGAATGACCACTATCTTTTTCACCAGTTGCTCCCTCCGCCGATAGCAAGCTTACTGCAAAACGCATTACTGCGTTTAGGAGAAAAATACGCGTTGCCGTCCTGACGGACGTCGGCATACAGCATATCGCTCAAACGCAATCCCTTTTCTTTAAGCACTCTTTCGATCTCCGATTTGTCCGTACCGCTGAGCCTTAAGTTTTGTTCGTGGTATTTACCGTCGATTATCAATTCGAGAGGCAGGAGCGCCGCCGAAGTTTGACCGCCGTTTTGCGCGGCGTCGTTACTGCCGCTTGTTTCATTCTGCGATCCGTCGGGCGACGGCTGTTGTTCTTTTTCCACTACGCAAAGCTGTCCGTTAGTTTCGAATATTGCATAAGCGATCTGTGAAAAATCGACATATCCGGCAGTGCGCACCGCTTCTATCAGATCGTCGATATTCATATTCATCTTTTTCATGTTCTCGTAATTTATTCCCGATTTATCGATGACTATCACGCTGCTGCCGCTCAATATCTTACGCGCTTTTATAGATTTACGCGATAATAGCGACAGGAGTATGTGTAATGTCGCAAGCGTAAATATGGGGATTATCCCGTAATACAGCGGTATATACGGGTCGTTCATGGGTATACATGCCACTTCGGCGATGATCAGCGTAATAACCAACTCAAACGGCTGCATTTCGCCGAGTTGACGCTTGCCCATAAGCCGTATTACGAAAAACACGACGATAAACGTTATTACCGATTTTAAAAATACTACAAACATAATGCTTGTAGTATGTCTTAATATTTAATTAAATATTATCCGTCAGCGCTTATCGTTTAAAATTCGTTTAAGATACTCGCCCGTTCTGCTGCCTTCTGCCTGCGCTACTTTTTCGGGCGTTCCGCAAGCGATAACCTCGCCGCCGCCGTCGCCGCCGGATGGACCGAGATCGATTATATGATCGGCGCATTTTATAACGTCGAGATTATGCTCGATCACCACTACCGTATTACCGTTATCGACCAACCTCGAAAGTATATCTATGAGTCGCTCTACATCGGAAGAATGAAGTCCCGTCGTAGGTTCGTCGAGAACATATAACGTATTGCTTGCAGACACCTTGCTAAGTTCCGTCGCAAGCTTTACTC
>CATKFJ010000266.1 GCA_949747725.1 uncultured bacterium | reverse complement strand
CGGACTGCTTATCATACAGCTAAATCTTCGCGACGACTTGAATTTTAACGACGGTTGCCCTATAATTACCGAAACAGTAAAGGAAATGATATTTAACGCAAAGGGTTCAAACAGCGATACGCTTATTTACAGGCAATGGCAACCTGTTTATAAAGTAGAATGTATAGATGATTTTACCATGCAGCTTTATCTATCGTTTAGCGGTTTAAACTACGGATTTATGGATTTCATGTACGGGCTTGCTTCGCCGTACGGCAGTATCGTCCATAAGGAGGGCGACGAAATAATAGGCTCGGGTGCGTATAATGTTGTTGACAACAATAACTACATAATAAATCTTGCACGCAACGACAATTGGTGGGGCGGCAGCGTGCCTACGCCGAATATTACTTTTGTAATAAGCGAGGATAACGATATAAGATACTCCATGCTGCATAGTGGGGAAGCCGATATAAGCATTTTAGACGGCGAGGAAAGTGTTTATCAATATTATGAAGAAACGTTCGATTACGCATACGTGGAAACTAATCCGATAGTGGCGTTTTATAATCCGAACAGTGAATTTTTATACGATGTAAGAATGCGCCGAGCGTGCGATTACGGCATATACAATTCTCTGATAGGTACAATGGTTAATTTATCAGACAGATCAAATGTCTTTTGGACTATCGTAGATTCGTATGATGATTGCTTTGCAAAAGTTCTTATGGCGGAAGCCGGATGTCCCGACGGCGTTAAATTAAAAATGCTTGCAGCCGATGATCATGTCAATAAAATGATCGCAGAGATTGTGCGACTGAATTTAATCGAAATCGGAATCGAAACGGAAATAGATATTGTACCGTCGGATCTGTTAGAGTATGAGGCGTCAAGCGGTAATTACGATATTGTTCTTGCCGAGATCGACCTACATAATATCAATTCGATTTACAATGCGTTTAAAAATCGTGACGAAGATGAATTGTCCCAATATATTTCGCTCGCAAGAAGCTCGGCAGCCGAGGGGTCGTGTTTCCGATCGTATTACGACGTGCAAAAATACTGCTATAACGAGCAGTATTATATGACTTATTTCGGTTGGCGTAACAAGGTGGTCGCGAGCAACTTCGACGTAAAAGGATTCGAACTGCCGCAAGGCTTGTATCCGCTCGGCGATATGAGCCGTCTGGATTTCAGGTGGGTGTATAAAACGGTGTAATTCGTTTATTCGAGCATCGAAAAATTGCTTGACAACATGTTTTGGGTTATGATATAATTACGGAGAACCGCACGGAAAGGGTCAAAAATTCGTTTTACATACGATACCCCGACGGCGAATACTAAACGGAGGTTATACTATGTTTGCGATTATCGAAACAGGCGGTAAGCAGTACCGCGTCAGCGTAGGCGACGTTCTTGACGTAGAGCGGCTCAATGTGGAAGAGGGCGCTACCATCGAACTCAAAGTGCTTATGACGGGCGAAGGCGAGCAGATCGTTGCAGGAGCGGCGGCGGAAGGCAAAACCGTTAAAGCTACGGTTCTGCGTCAGGTCAAAGCGCCTAAGGTAGTTGTCTTTAAGTACAAAGCTAAAAAGAACGTACGCAAAAGACAGGGTCACCGTCAAAACTATACGCGCATTAAAATCGACGGTATTGTATGATAACCGTCACGCTGTTTAAACAGAACGGCAGTGTTATCGGAGTCAGAGCGTCGGGACACAGCGGACTTGCCGAAAGCGGCAACGACGTTTTATGCGCGGCGGTATCGGCTCTTGTTCAAACGGCGTACCTTGCAATTTCCGATATAAACGGCAAGCTCGATTATAAGCGCGACGACAGTTCGGGATATTTCGAGTTTGAAGTGCCGTTCGGAAAGGATAGGCACGATACAGATGTTATTATCCGCGCAATGTGCGTGGGATTGATGGATCTATCGAGCGGTTATCCGCAAAATCTCAAATTGGAGGAAGCATAAACATGTTTATCAATATACAGTTATTCGCTCACAAAAAGGGCGGCGGTTCTACCAAGAACGGCAGAGATTCAAATGCACAGCGTCTCGGCGTAAAGCGTTCGGACGGTCAGTTCGTTCTTGCCGGCAATATCCTCATCCGTCAGCGTGGAACAAGGGTTCGTCCCGGTGAAAACGTGGGACGCGGCGGCGACGATACGTTGTTCGCTCTCGTCGACGGAAAGGTAAAGTTCGAAAACAAGGGCAATCGCAAGCAAGTAAGCGTTTACCCTGTAGCTTAAAACAAAAAAGGGCATAAGCCCTTTTTTTGTAAAAAATTATAAGGAAATGTAAATGTACAAAACCGAATCAGGCAGAATAATAGTAGATAGAACTAATTTGGATGTTAAAGCCACGCTCGAATGCGGACAGCTTTTTCGTTACGAAAAGACTGCGGACGGATATGAAGTGAAATCGGGCGCGCATTCATGTAAGATTTACGAAGCGGATAACAGCGTTATTATCGAAACTGCCGCTGTGGATTATTTTGTCAATTTTTTCAATCTCGATCGTGACGTTAACCGTACCAATATTTTACACTTCTTTATCATTTGTGCAATATTTATTTTTCAAACAAGGCCTAACTAACGAGGCTCT
>CATKFJ010000265.1 GCA_949747725.1 uncultured bacterium | reverse complement strand
GTAAATCTTAAGCTACAACGTATCGCCCCTGCGCCCTACCAAAGCCTGATCGGCATTATATTGTACGGCAGCGGAATCGGTAACTTTAACGGGCGCCGAATCTTGAACGTTAAGTCTGTAAATCGCTCCTGCGGCAAGTGCGACGGAACCGTCGTCGCGCTTGACTTCGCGTGAGCCGTTTACATATTTCTCGCTTTCGATATACAACAACAAGTTTTTGTTATCGAGAGTAGCGGCGCGCGGCGTGAACGTAATAGCCGTACCGTCTCTGTCAAACGTGAAGTCTACATACTTATTTATTTCGTTAAGCCTTAAAATATCGGCATTGACGGGCGTGCCGTCGTAGCTTATGCCGCCGATCAGGTAGTCGGCGTAGCTATCCCTGTCTTTCAAGTAGAAAGTATTGTTCGACGCAGACACGGCGAACATGGACTTAAGTTTATCGGCAGACAACGCCGTGAAACCGCTATGCTCGTCACCGTCCGCAAGCAAGTAAATACGCGTAGAATACGCTTGTTCGCCCTTGACTTTAACATCGGGATCGACTATATGCGATGCGGTATTCCCGTCGTTTCCGACATTGCCCGTCAATTTGACTTGCGCCAAACGCGACGGTTCGGGCTGAAGCGAATAATAGTCGTCATACGATTTGACGTTTACGATCTCGCTTCCCGTTAAGTACGCGGTATAAGCGCTTTCGGACGCGGACGCCGTCGCTGCGGTGGGATTAGTCATATCCGCATAAAGCGTATAGACCCGTAACGTTACGGACAACGAATTTTCGTACGCGCCGTTGCCGTAATCGGCTATACGGAAAGTTAAAGTTTCATAGCTCTGCCCCGTCGGATTATAACCGGTGGAAGTGAGCGTAAACGATCTGCCGCCCGCATTGATGCGAATATCGAAGTAATCGGCATGATACACGCCGTCACTGCTCATTACAAGCGGAATACCGTTTACGGTAAACTCGCCGTTGCCGTAAAGAGTCATACCGTTGGTTTCGGTTGCGCCGTCCAGATCCTTGGCAATGTTTACCATATTGATGGTATATTCGTTGCGTGCGGTCTTTTCTCCGCTGAAGCCCGTTAAGCTGTACTTGGCGGTACCCGACGGAACGGTAAACATATTGTAGACGCCGCTCGTATCGGTAGTTTCCAATCCGGCTTCCTCTATAAGTCTTTTATCCTCCGCGGAACTGCCGTCGAGCGCTACGGGCGGCGAACTAATAATGGTAAAGTAAAGAATAACGGTAATATAGCCGTCCTCGCCGTCCGACAAAGTGATCGTGAGCGGCTCGTTGACGCACGCCGCAATAGCGCGCACATGCAACGCCATAGGCATTTCTCTGGTAAACTGACCTGTAGTATTCCTTTCTTCGGTAAGAGCGAACGTTCCGTCTACACGGATCTTCTCACCCGTTCCGTTATAGTAATCGAAATCGGAAATACGCAAACGCCAGGGCGTATCGTCGTCCGCAAGCGACAGATAACCGAGATGCATAAACTGGTTGTCTACGGGACGTTCCGCGTACTTGTCGCTATCCGTTATTACCTGATCGCATACCTTCTTGGTAAGATAGGCATAGACCCAACCTTTAGATCCGCTATTGACGGTGGCGTTATTCGTACCGTCCACGCCGCCCTTGGCAACATGCGCGTCATAATAACCTTTGGATGCGGAATACTTGTATCCGTCGGAATTGCCGTCTTGGAATGTGGTAAAGTCTGTTGCGAGTATGGTTATATCATCGCCCGAACGCATTGTGATATTACGCACATTGGTCACTATCTTAGGCGCTTGGTTGGTTATCGTTATTATAAACGTAAGATTTTTCGTAGGTTGGCTTTCTTCGCTGTCGTAAAATTTAAGCGTAAATCTGTATTCGTTTATAGAAACGTTTTTGCCTTGCGGCGTGAGATAAGTGGTGCGGTTATTCACCTTGAATATGATGTTATTCGCAAGCGGCTCGGACGCCGAAGTGAGCTTGGTATCGTCCGTCTGCATATACATTACTACGTCAAGCGGCGCGTCGGAAAGCTGGAATCCACCGCCATTTCTGTAGTAAGACCCGTCTTCTTTAAGTATATTGTTTTCCGTCGCTTCGGCTCTGTACTCCGTACCCGTAGAAAGATACGGATCGTGTTTAAACGGCGAAAGCAAATAATCGCCCGTTTCACGGTCTATGGGCTTACTTACCTCGCCGAACTGCTTTTTGGTAGCGAGCATAGTATTCGCGCCTCTGCCGAGCGTATAGATATCGGGATCGTAAATAAAGTCGTTGAGATTGAATATAATGATATTGCCGACAGCAAGGTTAAGTCTGTATTCGACGTTGCCCTCTTCGTCCGTTTCGCCGACGTTCTTAAGCGTGGGCGAAGCGTTCCTGACGGTGATACGGAATTCAACGGCTACATACGCGCCGTCCATCCAACCCGCGCCGCGGTTATCGAACACAAGCGCCTTAAACGGATAGTATACGACATCGGGGTTGTAAGGATCGGTGGATCTGTCGTAATCGGCAACAAGTCCGCGCTTGGCGTATTCGGCTATTACCGCGTCTTTGTTATTTGCGACCTTGCCTTTAAGCTC
>CATKFJ010000264.1 GCA_949747725.1 uncultured bacterium | reverse complement strand
TATGCGGCGTTTTTACGCTCGTATTTTTAAAAAGATCTATCATTGCGGCAATGCCCTTGCTCGCGCCTATCTTTTTCTGCACGACTTCGAGCTCGCCTGCTCTGTTAAACCTTATTATCGGCTTGATATTGAGCGCCGTGCCTATGACCGCGCTCGCGCCCGACACTCTGCCGCCGCGCTTTAAATGCATAAGATCGGTAGGCATGAACCAGGTATGGAGATGTTTGGCGAACTCTTCGAGCTTTTGCGCGGCATCTTCTGCGGATAGACCGGAATCGCGCAGCCTCTCGCCCTCGTCTACCACGTGGCGCGTAACTATAGTCGCGCCGAACGAATCCACCACGTAAACGCACGTTCTTCCCTCGCGCTCGTTTATCTGCTCTGCGGCTTTTACGGCGCTTCCGTATGTACTCGACAGACCCGACGATAATGTGATATGCACGATATCTTTGCCGTATTTTTCGAGAAGCCTCGAAAAGAATTCCTCGTGTTCGGCAATGTTTATCTGCGACGTCGTGGGCATCTTGCCCGCACGGATCTGATCGTAAAACGCTTTATAATCCGCATCGTCCGAACATTCGTCGAATGCGGGTATATCGTCTATCGTATACACAAGCGGACGGTATTCTATACCGCGCGCGGTCATTTCTTTTCTCTTTATATCGCAAGACGTATCCGAAGAAAGTATAAAATTCATTGTCATGATCTCCGACATTTGATCTTAAGTTTTTTATATCGAATAGCGCTACTCATCTACTGTTCGTCGCGGAGCTTATCCGAAACAAATGTTATTCCCACTGCGTTATATCCGGTATGCGAACCTATAACGGGTCCTATCCAGCCGATCTCGGCGTTGCAGTCGGGACGAACGGCTTGCACTTTTTTTAACATTCCGTCGGCAAGATCGCTGTCCGCGCTCGCTATATACACCTTATGCGGCGTCGGCGAGCAATACTGCTTAAAAATATCCACCATTGCGGAAACGCCCTTGCTCGCGCCTATCTTCTTTTGCATTACTATAAGCGCTCCGTCTTTATCGAAATGCAAGATCGGCTTTATGTTTAACGCCGTGCCGATATACGCCGACGGACCCGATACCCTGCCGCCGCGCTTTAAGTGCATTAAATCGTACGGCATAAACCACGTGTGAACATGGTTTACAAAGTCTACAAGAAAGTTCACGGCTTCTTCCGCACCGACGTCTTCGTCGCGCAAACGTTGCGCTTCGTCGACTACAAGCCGCGTCGCTATCGTTGCCGCAAGCGAATCAACTATATAAATATGTCGACCCGTTCTGTCGAATATCTCTTGCGCGACCTGACGCGCCGACAGCGGCGAAGTAGTAAGCCCCGAGGAAATTGTAATATGTACGATATCCCCTTCGTACTTTTCTATAAGCTTGCCGAAAAACTCCTCGTAATCGTTTTGCGTGACCTGCGAAGTAGTGGGCATCTCACCTCCGCGGACCTTAGCGTAAAACTCCTTAAACTGCTCGTCGCGAGTGAACTCGTCGCGGTGCTCCACTCCCTCGAGAGTGTAGTAAGTAGGAATGTACTCTATGCCGCGCTCTTTAAGCTCACTGCGAAATATATCGCAGACAGTATCGGTGGATAATGTGAATTTCAATTCTTTAATCCTCCTTTCATCAATGGACTCCTATAATATACTATACTTTTACACGTTTTCATAGCTTTTTTATGATTTTAACTACATATATACCCGAAATTTTTAAAAAATACACAATTATATCATTGATGTGTCATTTTTAAAAGCCGATGTTTTCCGAACGTTTCCGACCGTCCGCACAGGCGTTTCGCGCTTTTACGTCAAAATAAGCGGGTTTGTCGACAAAAGCAGTCTTTTTACGCACGTATGCGAAACTTGAAAATATACCGTGAAAATGGTATAATTTTAATAAATCAGCGAGAAAAAGGAGCGCGAAACAACAATGAAGATCAGGGTCATGGTATGTGACGATAACGAAGAATATGTTGCAAACGTACGGTCACACTTTGCCGTTTCGGAAAAAATAGAACTTGTGGAAACGGCGTCAAACGGAAAAGACGCACTCGAACGGTTGGATTCCGTTCGTCCCGACGTACTGTTGTTGGATCTCGTAATGCCTACGCTTGACGGCTTTTCGGTACTCGAGCGGCTAAACAAAGGCAATATGAAAGTGATAGTGGTGTCGGCGCTGTCGCAAGACGCGTTTATTTCCAAAGCCATGAACCTCGGCGCGGATTTTTACATGATGAAACCCGTATCGTTCAACGTTCTCGACGAACGCATAATCGAGGCGGTAAACACCAAGCGCCCCACCGCGAAAAACAGGTCGATGGACGAAAAAATAAGCAACATTTTTATTACCGTCGGAATTCCGGCGCACATTAAAGGCTATCAGTATCTGCGCGAAGCGATCAAAATGACGATCGACAGTCCCGAAATAATCAACTCCATAACCAAAAAACTTTATCCCGAAGTAGCCGAACACTTTAATACCAGCCCGAGCAAAGTAGAACGCGCCATACGTCACGCGATAGAAGTAGCTTGGAACCGCGGCAAGATCGAAAACATAAACACGCTATTCGGAGTG
>CATKFJ010000263.1 GCA_949747725.1 uncultured bacterium | reverse complement strand
GGAGGGCAGACGTCGATTCGGAGATACAACATCCGCAAATCAAGGCAAGACGATGAGTATTTACCTCGGTGATTCGTCTACGCCCGTTTCGACTGCTACGATAAACAGCGCTATAACTAACGGCGAGGCTATAATCTCGGGAAACTTTACAAGCGAGAGCGCGCAGGAACTTGCCGGTCAAATCATGAGCGGAACGTTCGACGTGGCGCTTGGGTTGAAAGAATCGCAAACTATATCTCCTACGCTCGGCGAGAACGCTATGAAATACGGCTTGATAGCCGGTCTTGTAGGCTTTATTCTTGTTATTGCGTTCTTGTGCGTTATTTACAGAATGCTCGGCGTAGTAGCGGCGTTTGCGTTGATTATTTATGTTATAATATATCTGTTCTTCTTGGCTGTGTTGCCCTGGGTGCAGTTGACATTGCCGGGAATCGCCGGTATCTTGTTGAGTATCGGTATGGCTGTCGACGCCAATATAATTATTTTCGAACGTATAAAGGACGAATACCGCGGCGGAAAATCGATAATGGCTGCGTACCATGCCGGTTTTAAAAAGGCGTTGTTTGCAATACTTGACAGTAACGTGACTACCGTTATTGCCTGTGTGCTTTTGATGTTGCTCGGCACGGGTTCTGTAAGCGGATTTGCACTCACGCTTTTAGTCGGTGTTTTGATTTCGTTGTTCACGGCGCTTGTCGTTTCGCGCGCGCTCGTTAAATACGTCACAAATCTCAATTCGTACAATGCCAAGCTGTATAACCTTAAGCGCGGCAAACGGTTTGAAAATCTCGAGGCGGACGCGACCGACGCCGACGTAATGGCGGCAATGGAACGCGAGCAACAGGAAAAAGAGCAAAAGAAAGAAGAAAAACAGCAAGAAAAGGAGCGCACCAAAGCGGCGCGCCGTTCGCAAAATAAGAAAGGAGGCGAACCGGCATAATGAAGCTTAAAAATAGTTTAAATAACCTCCTCGATAAAGATTTTCATATTGTTGAAAAGCGTAAGATTATATTTTCCGTACCGCTTGTTATCGTAGTGATTGCGGCTATATTGATGATTGTTTTTCGGTTTACGCTTGGTTCGGCGCTCAATCTCGGCACCGACTTTACGGGAGGGTATTCCGTAGACGTTCAGCTCGGAACAAAACTTACGGATTCGAATTATCAAACATATTGCGATCAAATAGAAGACACGTTATCGTCGATCACTGCGGATAACGGTAAAACCTATAAGATAAGCATTTCCGGCGCTATGCAACGTCAAGGTTCGGGCGACGAAAGCTCTATTCACGTTAAATATGCCGCTGTGTCCGGTATAGACGAAAATGAAATGAGCAAATTCGTCAATCCTGCTATAATTACCGCGCTTGAAAGGACTGTTCTTAATAAGGTTCCCACCGTCGATATTTCGAGCAATCGAATTGTTGTTACCTACGACGAGGTCATCAATAATGTTGGCGATAATAATCCGTTTGCGTATCTCGAGAAATCGTTTAACGATTTAGTTCCTACGCTAAATGCCGACGGTGCAGGCATAACCGTAAGCAGTATATCGCTCAATGAACAAAACCCCAAACAGCTTATTATCGATGTAACCGGCGTTAATTCGTCGGATACGCTAAAAAATTCCATTGTTTCGGGCATGATGCTTCCCGATATCTATGCTGGGGAGATCAAGGGCGGCGATCTTGTGGGAGCTACCGTATCTACGGAGCTATTGTTTAATGCTATACTTGCCGTTTCGCTTGCTTTGATATTTATGCTTTGCTATATCGGATTGCGTTTCCAATTATCGAGCGGTCTTGCATGTATTATAGCGTTGTTCCATGATATAATCGTCATGTTTGCATTTATGGCAATTTGTCATATAGAAATAAATAGCACGTTTATAGCTGCTCTTATTACTATATTAGGTTATTCGATCAATAACTCGATCATTTTGTTTGACCGTGTCCGTGAAAATAAGCGTTCTATTTATGCCAAGAATATGACTGCGGAAGCAATTGCGAATAAGTCTATCAAAGAAACGCTCATTCGTTCGATAAACACCACTATAACGACGTTGATAATGATATTGATGGTTGCTATTATAGGTGTTTACGATATAAGGATCTTTGCATTCCCGATCATAATCGGCTTGCTTGCAGGTACATTCTCGTCGATTTGCATAGCGCCTTCGTTATGGGCTTTGTTCCAGCGTGTCGGTAAAAAGAAAAATAGTTCTGTTAAAGAGCCTAAAGAAAAAAAGAGTAATAATAAACCTACAGAAGCTCAAGCATAGTTCGTTATAGGTATTTTAAAAGCCTTCCTGAGTGAAGGCTTTTGCTGTATAATTTTTGTTTAAGAGCAGTATATGAATTTGACAACGCAGCAAATTAACAACATTCACATTGATTATGACGATGTAGAACGCATTAGTGATAAACTCGGCATCAATAAAAAATTAGTCGAGTTGTTGATGTTGCGCGGTTATGATAATGAAGATGCTATAAATGTTTTTTTACATCCGAATACGGAAAACTTCTATTCGCCGAATACTATGCTCGGTATGAAAGAGTGTTGCGAACGGTTGGAGCAAGCGATAGAAAACAGCGAGAAAGTGGT
>CATKFJ010000262.1 GCA_949747725.1 uncultured bacterium | reverse complement strand
CCATGCTGTGCGCGTTTGTCGGTACGGGCGAGCTTGCGCTGTCCGCACAACGCGCCAATGCGCGCGCACTTATAATGTGCGCCAAATCTTAATGCAAGTAAATATAAAGGGGATGAATATGGAAGAAATCGTATCGCTCGTCGTGGCGAACGGGCTTTGGGCGGTATTGTTTTGCGGACTGCTTGTTTACGAACTGCGCGACAGTCGCAGCAGGGAAAAGCGGTACACGCAGACGATCCGCGCGCTGTCCGAGCGGCTTAACGTAGTAACGTCTGTCAAAGCGGATACTACGGCTATCAAGATCGATACAGACGAGCTTAAGGAAGAAACCACCGAAATAAAATGCGCCGTCGTCAAGAGCGGCGGCAAAAAAACGGGAGGCGGAACATGCGTGAGCGCGACGGCGTGACCTGCGACGACGTGAGAGTTAAAGACGGAAGTCCTATGCCGACGAACGTGTCGCCGAAAGACGTTATCCGCGCTTACAATATTTTGCGTTACCGACAGATAAAGGAGAAGTACAACGGTTATGGGAGCATTACCAGACAATTCGGAATCGAGAAATAAACTCAAGGATATAGTCGAGCAATTGGAGTCGCCGTTCGGCTCGGTCGCCAAACAGGAACTGCCCAAAGTGACGCTCGATGAAATAAATTACACCGCGCCGAGCGACGAGTTTTTGAAAATAAACGCCGAAAACGCCCTTGCGGACTATAGAGCTTCGGGCGAAAAGGCAATACGCGATAACAGCGCGGAAAGCGCCAAAACTCTTGCCTCACAGCGCGACGCGTACGAAAAAGGACGGGACGCGGACAGGACGGCATTGAACGAACAGTACGATCGTTCGGCGCATGCTATAGATAACGACGCCATAAAACGCGGACTTGCGCGGTCGTCCATTGTTTCGGTCAATAAGGGCGAACTCGAAAATCAGTATCTCAAGCTCAATGCCGAGATAGCTGCGGAGTACGGCAAAAAGATATCCGATATCGACGCGGAGATAGCTGCGATAGACGGCAAGCTTAAAACGGCGCTTAACGACTTCAATCTTTCGTATGCGACTAAACTCAACGAAAAACTCGCAGAGCTTAGATCGGAACGCGATAAAAGGGTGCAGGAAGTCGTTAAGTTCAATAACGACGTGCGTGCAAAACAGGCGGACTTAGACGGCGAACGAGCGAAAACGGAAAGCGATCTGTATTCGGCGGCTATCAAACAGGAACAATCGTCACAAGACCTCGACAGTCTGTCGCCCGAAAACCGCGACAAAATATTTCAGGCGGTCTACGACAAAATGGACGAATATCTCGGCGGCATGACGCCTCAGCAAGCTAAACTCGAACTGCTTAACCATACTTTCTACCGTCAGCATCTGTCCAATTACTACTATAACAAGTTAATGGATAAATACGGGAGGATAAAGCCGGAGTGAAAGAAAAAATAAAAAGCATGAGTTTTTGGGTGGGGCTTATCGGTTCGATATTTCTTATCCTCGGCGCTTTCGGCGTGGAGATAGGCGATGAAACGGCAAACTCCGTAATAAACGCAGTGTGTTCCATGCTTGTAGTGTTCGGTATAGTTTCGCCGCCGAAATCTATCTGCTCGGACGGCGCCGATGACTCCGAAGTCGATTCGGGAGCGGACGGCGACAGTTCGATTTAATATTTTTATAATTCGAGAATAATCGGTCGGGGATGTGCATATATATGTATATCCCCGATTTTGCGTTG
>CATKFJ010000261.1 GCA_949747725.1 uncultured bacterium | reverse complement strand
GTCAGCGGCAGGGTGGAAGCCTGGACCCACTACAACGAGTGGGGGCTGATTGTCCACAATGCGGTGCTGAAATGCGGGCAGCGGGAGCTGGACCTGGTTCAGCGGTACGCTACCCACGATTTCGACAGCGTGCTGGAGATGTACTATGCTAAGGCACGGTTCTACGATGCCCACGACAGGCGGTTTACTGCGGTTGATCCTATCCTGGACCCCAGTGGGTATGATCTGCGGGAGTATGTCGAGAATCCAGTGCAGTTTGTGCAATATGTGTATGTCTTGAATAATCCCGTTATTAATGTTGATATTTTAGGATTGTTTGTTTACGGTTTCATCGGTGGTCATGCAGAGGTTACACCGAGTCTCGGTGGAGGTATTGAAAAGATGACGATAATGGATGATGAGGGAAATGTTGTTACTTTTGTTGCAAAGAGTGTAAGTGCAACAACAACTCCATCCGTTAGTGCTGGTGTTTCTCTCAATTTGATTTCTTCTGCAGATAATGTTTTTGAATATGTATATGGTTATTCAATAGCTTCTGGCTTTTCGGCAAGTATACCCAAAACTAAAATCGGTGCTGGAGCAGATGTTATTGTAGGAGGTGAAACAGATGGTGATTTTTTCTTTGGGACTGTTGGCAAGGCCAATGTTGGGTTGACTTTCCCAGATGTACCAGCAGATCTTCATACAAGCATTGTTACTGAGGCCCATATTGTAAGTATTAATTACTACCACGGATATCGTGTTCCGAATAATGTCACAATTGATTATTTTGATGATTTAGATTGTAAAATAAAAGAGAAGCTAAAAGAAGATATGGCAAGCAAAAATTTTGTTAACAAGCATAAAACCTATGAAGAAACAGTCAATTCCAGAACTGCGATTAAAAGGACGCATGCAAATTACGGAGTAGGTGCAGAACGACATAAACGATAAGGCATAAAGAAATTTCTTATTTTTTCGTGATTCCCGCCCCCCTTGTAGGGGCGGGAATCATAAAGAACCTAAATTGACACATCAAATTTCTTTTGGATTTGGCAGTATGCAATTAGGAGGGAATTTTTATATGGACAAACAAAATACACTAAAAGCAAATGCGGTATTGTGCCTTGTGTCTGCAATCTGCTCATTTCTGCCCTTGTCCATTTTATTCCATATCCTTATTCAAATGACATTAGTTTTAATTTGTTATATTTGTTACTTTATTATGCACTCAAGATGGAAGAAAGAATATTCTGGTTTCTTAAAGCAAGAAAGGAGGGTTGAACAAAAAAAAATTTGGAACACCGGGAATAAAAAAATAGACGATTTATATATCTTAAGTTTGTATTGGATTATTACCAGTTTTCTAATTCCTTTTTTTGGAATTTTTTGGGTAGCCAAAGGACTTGCAGCTAAATAATTCATCAGAACAAGTGATAAATTACAGGGTTAGGGGTGACTGTCTTGAAAAAAGCTCTGGCATGTTTTGCTATATCATTGATTCTTTTTGTGGTGCCGCTATGTTTAGATTGTAGTTGGAAATTTTGTGTGGCTTGGACTATTGCTTATTACATTATTAGTACCACCCAAATGGCGCTGACTTACCGCAAATGGTTAAAGGCATACAAGGCTTATTGGACACTAAAAAACCATCCCGAACGGAATGTATTTAGCTACTATAAATATCAATGGCGCACAGGCAACCAAAAAATTGATGAGTTATATATTTCTGCTCGGGTATGGTTGCTTCTCTTTTTCATTTGTTTTATGATTATGGGTCTGCGCTATGTAATAACAGTCAGATGGGTACGGTGACAGCGAAAACCGAGAACCAAGTGCTTTCGTGGTGGACTACCAACACCGAGACCTTCGAGCCCCTGATGGAGCATGAGGTCAACGGCCTGGATTACAAGTACGTCTATGGCAATGACCGGCTGAGCGTGGATATCTCCCC
>CATKFJ010000260.1 GCA_949747725.1 uncultured bacterium | reverse complement strand
CGGCGGCAACGCTGTCCTCGCCGGCGACCTTTACTTTTTGCGGCAGATCGCCGAGCTTCCACTCTTTGACGTCGCTTTCGGTATAACCGAATTTTTGAATGAGTTTTTTAGCCGCGTCGTAACTTTCGGGGTGAACGGCGGTATTATCCAAAACGTCGTCGCCGTCGGTAATGCGCAGGAATCCGGCGCACTGCTCGAACGCTTTTGCGCCGAGCTTGGGGACTTTCAAAAGTTCTTTACGCGAGCCGAACGGTTTATTGGAACGGTACTCCACAATATTTTTCGCCGTGCCGGCATTCAGTCCCGACACATACGCCAAGAGCGAATACGACGCGGTGTTCAAGTCCACTCCGACGCTGTTTACGCAGTCTTCCACTGCAGCCGTAAGCGACGATACAAGACGTTTTTGCGGCATATCGTGCTGATACTGACCTACGCCGAGCGAACGCACGTCCACTTTAATAAGCTCGGCAAGCGGATCGAGCAGTCTGCGCGCTATCGAGATCGCGCTGCGTATAGTAAGGTCGAGTTCGGGGAATTCCTCCGCGCCGAGCTTGCTGCCGCTGTAAACGGACGCGCCCGATTCGGACACTACCGCGTACGACACGGGGCGGCCAAGCTCTTTAATAAGAGCGGCGACGAATATCTCCGACTCTTTGGACGCCGTGCCGTTGCCTATGGAAATGCAATCGACGTTGTTTTTATATATAAGCGCTTTAAGCGTTTCTTTGGCTTGCTCGATCTTCTTCTGCGGCGGCGTGGGATAAATGACCGCGCTGTCGAGGAACTTGCCCGTGCCGTCTATGACAGCTATTTTGCAACCCGTACGGTACGCCGGATCGAGTCCGAGTATTACCTTGCCCTTGAGCGGCGGTTGCAACAGCAACGGTTTAAGATTGCGTTCGAAAGTCTTTATGGCCTGTTCGGACGCACGGTCGAACAGCTCGGCGCGCACTTCGCGCTCGATGCTCGGCGCGATCAGCCGTTTATAGCTGTCCTCTATGGTCCTGTCCATAAGCGCGTCGAACGCCGAACTCTTTTTGCGTGCCGCGGATATGGTATCGATAGCCTTTGCCTCGTCCACAACGACCGCAACCTTTAGGCACTCTTCTTTTTCGCCGCGCGTTACCGCAAGAACGCGATGGCTGGGCGCTGTGGAAACAGCCTCGTCAAACTTGAAATACGTTTCGTAAACCTTTTTCTTTTCGTCGTCCTCACACGATTCGTTAAGCACGGCGGTGATACGACCCGAAGCAAGCGCCTGTTCGCGCAACGCCTTACGTATATTCGCGTCGTCCGAAATGCGCTCCGCAATAATATCGCACGCGCCGTCGATAGCCGCTTTGGAATCGGGTATCTCCTTTTCCGCGTCGATATACGGCGCTGTAAGCTCCGCTTCGTCGTACGAAGCAAGCTCCTGCGCCTCGATTATGTCCGCAAGCGGTTCGAGTCCGCGCTCGATAGCGACCGATGCGCGCGTCTTTTTCTTCTGCTTGTACGGACGGTATATGTCCTCCGCCTCGGTCATCGTCTTGGCGGCGTCGAGCGCCGACTTAAGCTCGTCCGTCCATTTGCCCTGCGCTTCGATAGACGCTTGGATCTCCTCCTTGCGCTTGATAAGGCTTTTGAGATAGTCGTAACGCTCGGACAGTTCGCGTATTACCTGATCGTCGGTCGCGCCGTGCATTTCTTTACGGTAGCGCGCGATAAACGGAACGGTATCGCCCTGATCCAAAAGGTCGACAATGTTGGAGGCATGTTCCTCTTTAAGACTGAATTCTTCGGCAAGTTGTTTCTTTACATCCATAAAATTCCTCGGTATAAACGCGGCGTTTGTTTTTTGTACCGCATTCCGACCTATGATATTTTACTACATTTGTAAAATAAAATCAATTATTTTTACAGAGGAAAGTTTTGTATTCGCAATATTATCTCTAAGCCGAAACGGCAAGCCGTTACGCACGACATGCCGTTTCAAACAAACAAAAGTTCCGCAATGTTCACATATCCGCGCTTTACCGCCGCGAGGCGATACGGCAAGCCGAACAATATGCTTAATTATTCTTTTTCGCTTTCTTCTTACTTATTATCACGAACGCAACTGCCGCCGCAATGCCTGCGATTAGCAATCCGAGCAGGATATAGAATCCGACCGTCATTCCGACGTCTTTATCGTACACGACCACCGTTTCGGGTTCGGGCGTGTTAGGCGTGTCGGGAGTGGTAGGCGTTGACGGATCGACGGGCTTAATATCCGCTTTTTGCAAGCCGTTTATCGCCGCGTTGAGCTTTGCGTTCACGCCGTCTATTTCATCCTGCTTGGCATTTTCGCCCAGCGCCGCCGCCTCGGCTATTGCCGATTTTAGCGCGGCAAAACTTTCCGCCGTGTACATGCTTTCCACAAACTTATCGGCTAAAGCGAGCGTTTTATCAAGCTCCGTCCGCACTCCCGCGCCCTCCGCAAACTGCGCAGTAGTAAGCATTAAGTTATCGAAATGCGTTGTTCTGTACTGCGAACGCAACCCCACGTTTCCGCCTTCGTAACCGTCGGGCAGTTCGTACGCGAACAAATATTCGTCGCTGTGATCGGTAAACACGAACAGGGTGTTGAATTTTACTACCGCGCGCAAAGTTAT
>CATKFJ010000259.1 GCA_949747725.1 uncultured bacterium | reverse complement strand
TCCGGCCATTTCGAACATGACCGTGCCGGGCTTGACGACAGCCGCCCAGTACTCGGGCGCGCCTTTACCGCTACCCATACGGGTGTCGGCAGGCTTTTTGGAGTACGGTTTGTGCGGAAATATGCAGATCCATACTTTACCGCCGCGCTTGGTGTAACGCGTCATTGCGACACGCGCCGCCTCTATCTGATTGGACGTAATTCTGCCCGGGTCTTCGCTGATCAGAGCGAATTCGCCGTATGATATCGTATTGCCGCGCGTGGCTTTGCCTTTCATTCTGCCGCGCTGTACTCTGCGGTGCTTGACTTTATTGGGACTTAACATTATTCGCCCTCCTTAAAATCGGCAGCGGGCGCGGCGGCTTTTTCGCCGAGAACGTCGCCTTTGTATATCCACACCTTAACGCCGAGTACGCCGAACGTGGTACGCGCAATGCAGTAACCGTAATCGATGTCCGCACGCAACGTTTGCAGCGGTATGGAACCTTCCTGATAATGCTCGGCACGCGCTATTTCCGCACCGTCCAAACGACCGCCGACCATGACTTTTACGCCCTTGGCGCCGGCGTGCATAGCCTTGCTCATAGCCTGCTTCATCGTGCGACGGAAGAACGCGCGCTTTTCGAGCTGAGCCGCAATGCTTTCGGCAAGAAGTTTCGCGTTAAGATCGGGATGCTTTACCTCAATAATATTGACGTATATCTTTTTATCGCCTACGAGCTTCTCGAGATTCTTTTTAAGCTCGTCGATACCGACGTGCTTTTGACCGATGATCTTGCCGGGGAACTGCGCATGGATCGAAACCTGTACTTTGCCCTGCGGACGCTCGATAATGACCTTCGAAATGCCGCAAGATTTGTATTTGTTTTCGATGTGTTCGCGTATCTTGTGGTCTTCGAGTACGAATGCCGCAAACTCCTGCTTGCTCGCATACCACTGCGAATTCCATTTATCGATAACGCCGACACGCAAACCGTGGGGATTGACTTTCTGACCCATGATTATTTGTCCTCCTTGCTGTCGAGAATGACGGTGATATGGCTGGTGCGCTTCAATATGTGATGCGCTCTGCCCTTGCTGACCGGCTGGAAACGCTTGAGCGTAGGACCTACATCCGCATACGCTTCGGCAACGTACAAGTCGTCAACCGACATTCCTTTGTTGTGTTCGGCATTCGCCGCTGCGGAGTTGAGCACTTTGAAAACCTGCTCGCTTGCCGCTTTGGGCGTAGCTTGGAGTACCGCCATGGCTTCCGCAACCGAACGACCGCGTATAAGCGCAAGCACAATGCGAACCTTGTCGGGCGCAATGCGTACGTGCTTAGCCGTCGCGTACGGGCGTTTTTCTCGCCGCTCTTCTACTCTTGCGGCTTTTTCTTTCATTCTTTTCGCCATTCTTGTTCTCCTTATCTGCCCTTAGTCGTCTTTTCGCCCGCATGCCCCAAGAAAGTGCGCGTAGGAGCGAACTCGCCGAGCTTATGCCCTACCATATCGGCGGTAACATAAACGGGTACGAATTTTTTGCCGTTGTGTACGGCAAAGGTAAGCCCTATGAATTGAGGGAATATAGTCGATGCGCGCGACCACGTTTTTATGGGTCGTTTGTCCGCGACTTCCGCCATTGCCTCGACTTTCTTCATGAGTTTGGCGTCAACATAATAACCTTTTTTTGTCGATCTTGACATATCTTAAAGCTCCTTAATTTATGCGCTTGACAATGAACTTGTCGGACGCCTTATGCTTGGATCTCGTCTTCTTACCGAGCGTCGGTTTGCCCCAAGGCGATACGGGACTGGGTCTGCCGATCTGGCTTTTACCTTCGCCTCCGCCATGAGGGTGATCGCAAGGGTTCATAACTACACCGCGAACGGTCGGTTTTACGCCCATGTGACGTTTGCGACCGGCTTTACCCAAGGAAACAAGCTCGTGGTCGAGATTGCCCACCTGACCGACTGTCGCTTTGCAACGCTGAAGCACCATGCGCATCTCGCCGCTAGGCAGTCTTAACGTCGCATACTTGCCTTCCTTAGCCATGAGCTGTGCCGCGGCGCCAGCCGTGCGCGCCATTTGTCCGCCCTTGCCGGGCAACATTTCGATGTTGTGCACAAGCGTACCTACGGGTATAGCGGAAAGCGGCAAGCAGTTGCCGGCTTTTATGTCCGCGTCCGCGCCCGAAACAACGGTATCGCCCTTTTGCAGTCCGAGCGGAGCGAGGATATACCTCTTTTCGCCGTCCGCGTAGTTCAGAAGCGCTATAAACGCCGTGCGGTTGGGATCGTACTCTACGGTAGCGACCTTTGCCGGAATGTTGTCCTTATCGCGCTTGAAGTCTATAACGCGGTACTTCTGACGATTACCGCCGCCGATATGACGAACCGTGATCTTACCCGTAAAGTTGCGTCCGCCCTTGTGGCTCTGTTCCTTTAACAGCGGTTTGTACGGCTTGTCGCCTGTAAGCTCCGGCGCAGCTATAACGGTTTTGAACCGCGTGCCCGGGGTGATCGGTTTATATCTCTTAATTGCCATTGTTTGTTATCTCCTCTTACGAAAGAGTTTCGAAGAACGGTATCGCCTTCGACGAAGCGTCGAGCGTAACATACGCTTTTTTGCCCTTGGACGTGTAGCCGCCCGTTCTGCCCTGACGTTTATACTTGCCGCGCACGTTTACGATATTGACCGATTC
>CATKFJ010000258.1 GCA_949747725.1 uncultured bacterium | reverse complement strand
GTTTAAGGTTTTTATGGTGGAGATAAGCGGGTTCGAACCGCTGACCTCTTGAATGCCATTCAAGCGCTCTACCAACTGAGCTATACCCCCAAAAGGCTTAATTATTTTATCATGAACGGCGCGCGTTGTCAACTGTTTGCGGACTGTTTTTTATCTTTTGTCGCCGTCTTTTGTAGCTGCGGCTTCGGCGGTCGAATCGTCATCGTTCTTAATATCCAGACCGCTGTTTGCGGAATAGTCGGCGGTACTATCGTTTGCGCGATCGTTCGCAGGATCGATCATGACGTTGCGAGGGAAGAGCGCGATTCCAAATGTTTTTTCCGCCGTTGCTTTTACGTATGCTTCGGCGTTCATTTCAAGCACGGACACGGTGACGCACACAAGCCCGATAGCGACAAATATTCCTACGGCGATGTTTACTATAAGCGAGATCAAAATCGCTATGACTATGGCTATTATGAATATGATCAGATCGGACAGCAGTAAATTCGCTACATTTTTTGCGTTGACTATTGTTTTGAACGGAACCTTTTTGAATCCGTGAATAAGGTACGCGCTGACGAGCGACAGCGTTGACGCCAATAGGAATGCAACGATAGCCGATATGTAAACGCTTTCCGACCAAATCGCGCCGAACCAGATAGTTACGGCAGTGATCGTTGCGGATAAAAGCGCGCCGCACAGTGTTCCGAGCAAGAACTTCCAAAGATTGCGTTTGGCGATATCCCGACGTATGATCCACCGAGTAAGGAAGTACGCCGCGGTGAATGCGATTATCACGAATACGAAAACGAGGATGGCGTAAGCGATAATATCATCGACGCAACGCTGTATCGCATCGAACACCTGCGTAACATAACCCTCTATATCGCCGATGATGTTGTTGATATCGGTTTCAAACGTGGATATCCACCATTCCTTAGTGGACATCGTTTTGAGCGCGCCCCAAACATCAGACCAGTCCAGAGCCTGAACGGATTTTACAAAATCTTGTATCAGCACGCCGAAGTCTATCGATTTGCCCGATATTTCCACTATTTCCGCACACATCGCTTTTGCTGAGCTTATAGCGGCGGGTATGGCGATAGATAATCCGCAAACGAACCCGAGCGCGATCACGCCGAGCGGCGTAAATACATACTTTAAACACTTAAAATAATTTATAACGCTTTGCTTGATCATGGCTTTTCTTCCGTGATAGTTTACGGTATATATTATAATGTCGGAGCGCCTTAAAAGTCAAGCTGTGTAATACAATACATGCCGAAAAGCGATGGCAATAGCAATGCGGCGTTTATAAGTTTTAGTTTTTCTTGCATGCTTTACGTCGTAAGATAAGAAGTAAGTTGACAATCGACGCGATACATAGTATAATTCGGGTATGAAATTGTCCGACGTTATCGAAACCGAAATAATCGACAGTGGCATGAACGGCGAGGGCATTGCGCGTATAGACAACAGGGTCGTGTTTATCCCGTACACTCTGAAAGGCGAACGCGTCCGCGCGGTAGTAAAAAGTCTAAAGCCGAAGTATGCTACCGCGTCGGTGATAAAAGTGATAACGCCGTCACCGAACCGAGTCAAGCCCGATTGTCCGCACTATTATAAATGCGGCGGTTGCGATATGGGGCATGTAACGCCGGAATACCGTAAAACCGCGTTGTTGAACGAGCTTAAAAACAATCTTAAAAAGATCGCGAATATCGATCATGTCCCGTGCGAATTTATACGTTCTGCTACCGCGACGGCGGTCAGAAACAAACTGTCAATGCCGTTCGGGTATATCGGCGGCAAGGTGGTTTTGGGACTGTACAGGCAGAATACGCACGTTGTAGAGCCTGTGAAGTGCATGCTGTCGGGGAGTTTGTCTGAAACGATAGCGCAAACCGTATGCGATTTTGCCAACGCAAACAAGTTGTCGGTATATAATGAAAACACCGGCAGAGGATTGCTGAGGCACTTGGTGGTTAGGGAAGTAACGACGGAAGATCCTCCGTACCGCCGCGCGTCCGCAACGCTTGTAATAAACGGCAAAAGCTTAATTGCCGAAAAAGAACTCGGCGCACTGCTGCCGAACAACGTAGATCTTTTCGTCAGCGAAAACACAAAGCGCAACAACGTTATCATGGGCGAAAGCGTGCGGCTTATATCCGGCGAACCGAAAATGCGCGTGAACGTAATGGGCGTGAAAGCCGAGCTTTCGCCGTTGTCGTTTTTTCAGGTGAACGACGAAATGCGCGATGAACTGTATAAATGCGCCATGTCGCATATCGACGCGCCGACGCTTATCGATCTGTACAGCGGCATAGGCATAACGAGCAACCTTGCCGCGCGCGTTTGCGACGGAGTGACTGCCGTCGAGTGTATTCCGCAAGCCGTTGCGGACGCCGACCGTACCGCTGCGCTCAACGGCAATTCGCATAAAATAACAAACATCTGTGCAAACGTAGAAGATGTTTTGCCGAGTATAGTAGAGAATTCGGGCGGCGACGCGGACGTATTGGTCGATCCGCCGCGCAAGGGCTGCGGTGCGGACGTTATGCGCGCTATAGCAAAAGCAAAGCCGAAGAAACTGATATATATTTCTTGCAACCACGCCACTATGTGCCGCGATATAAAGGTGCTTGCGGATAGCGCCGACTGCGGTTACGGCTTGACCGATTGCAAAATTTTCGACATGTTCCCGAATACGCACCACGTGGAGACGTTGGCGGTT
>CATKFJ010000257.1 GCA_949747725.1 uncultured bacterium | reverse complement strand
GACGCGCAACCCGAATACGACACGGTAGAAGAGATATTGTCGCTTCGCGACGACGTAAAAGCGGCGCGCATTGTCGATCAGGACGAAGTTTCGGGCGAGCTCGAATCCATAAAGAACGAACTTGCCGCGATTTCTTCGGGCAATATCCTTGACGAGATTCGCGCGTTACGCGAAGACTTGATCAATCTTCCCACGGGCGAAGGCGCGTCGGCGCCTACGGACGGCGAGATAAATCTTGTTCTGAACGAGATAGTTTCGCTCCGCGACGAAGTGTTTGCGTTCAAGGACGAGGTAATAAACGCGACGGCGCTCGGTACGGAACAACCCGAACAGACCGAAATCGTCGATGCGGAAGAGGATATCACGACTATCCTCGACGAGCTTACCGCGCTTCGTGCGGACCAGACAGCGCTCAACGAAAACGTTGGCGAGCTTAAAGACATTATAAGCCGCAGAACGTCGATAGGCGTAGCCGAAGGCGAAGATCTGCAGGACGGAGTAGCGGCTAATGCCGGAATGGACGTCGTTCTCGACGAAATAATCAATCTTAAAAACGATATCGAACGCATCGAGGAAAGCGTGGGCGGCGACAGGTTTGCCGCTATGACCGAACAGGTGGACGAGATACGCGCTATGCTCGACGAACTGCGCATGGGCGCTACCGCAGAAGCGGAAACCGTGACGGACGAGTCTGTAGACGAGCAATCCGTTTCCATAGACCTCACGCCCATTATGGAACAGTTCGACGCTTTGAATGCGGCGATCGACGATATACGGCTTAATCAAGGCGGTATGGACGGCGACGACAGCTCCGTCGGCACGATGACCGTTGCAGAGCGGTTTGACGAGCTTCATAACGAGATAGACGATATCAAGCTCGCTATCGACGATATACTCGACGCAACGTCGCCGCGCGACTATTCTGCGGAGATAGACGAACTTCGCGCGGAAGTGGAAGCGCTGCGCGCCGAAAACGAGCAGTTACGCCAAGATAATACGGACGTTCTCAGCGTTCAGCTTGCGGAGTTAAAGGACGCAATACACGATATGGCGCTTACAATGACGCCCCCCGTCGCAACCGACGGCGGTGATACGTCTTATGCGGCGCTTATCGATGAGATCCGCGAACTCGGCAACAGGATAGACAGTCAACAAGCGCCCGTATCGACATCGCTTGACGAAGAAACATTGCAAGCGATACGCGATACGTTGGGCGCCCAGAGCGAAAATACGTATCAGGGCGGATTGTCCGAAGAGCTTAGCGAAATTCGCGACGAGATAGCGCAGTTGCGTTCGCTCACTACCGTGTCAGCGGAGAGCGAAGGTTCTGCGGAAATCGCGGCGCTGCGAGACGAGCTTAGAGAGATCAAACAGTTGCTTTCTTCGTCCGACAGCTTGACAGGCGTTGCGGAAGACGTAACGGCTATAAAGGCGGACGTGCAAACGCTCAAGGAAGAGCCGGATCTTGGAGTTATGAGCGAGATCCTTGCGCTTCGCGACGAGTTCCAAGCCTTGCGCGAGCAGATAGAGGACGTAAAGCGCGTTGCCGGCAAGACGGACAAGGACGCAGACGATACCATAATGAACGAAGTTCAGTCGTTGCGCGATCAATTGTTTGCTATCAGCATGGCTAACGTAAACGATCCCGGCACGGGCGAGTCGAATTACGAGAGCTATAATAATATAATCCTCGACGAACTTGCGTCGTTGCGCGATCAAGTGACGACCGCCGGATCGGCGAGCGATATTGCTGCGGTTGCCGACGAGCTTTCGCAACTGAAAGCGACGATCGACAGACGCGAAGATCTTTACGACGCGCTTTCGGAACGCGTTTACAAACTCAATAACGACGTAACCAACAATCGTATACTCGACGAGCTTGCATCGCTCCGTACGGATATGTCCAATCAGCGTGACGCGGACCTTACTACGTTGAACTTCATGTCGGAAATGGCGCACCTTTTGGAACGTCAAAACCAATATCTCACTCAGAATGCCGGCAGCAAGATCACTGACGAGATCGAAAGTCTTAAAGCCGAAATAGCGTCGTCCGACGCTGTTGCGGAAGAAGTTGCCAAACTCAGAGAAGTGATAACTCAGTCGGGCGGCGCGGCGGATAACGAATCCATTTTGAACGAGCTTGCCGACCTTCGCGAAGAGCTAAGTCAAGAAAAACCGAGCCAAGCCAATGCGCTCATTCTCGACGCAATAGCGCGCTTGCGCGATGAAGTAACCGTCCTTGCCGAGCGCGAAAAGATACGCGATCTCAATTCGGACGCCGATCTTTCAGATTCGTTGTCGGATCTTAAATATCAACTCAACGAGATAGCCGGAATAATCGGTCCCGACGATATAAAGCCGGAAGAGAAGAAACCCGAGCCTAAAGAACCGAAGCAGGAGAAAAAGCCTGTCGCCAAGTCGAACGGAACGGGCGCAAAGCGCGGCAGAAATCCGGGCAGTAAGAATGCAAGCACGGGCACGGCTAAAAAAGCTTCCGCATCTTCTACGGCAAGCACGGGCACGGGCGCAAAGCGCGGCAGAAAACCCGCGGCAAATAAAACCGAAAAGCCCGTAGTTAAAGACGGCTTAACGGAAGATCATCTTCAGACGGTTGTTCTACCGCCGAGGGATGAATTCGAGGCGCATATAGACGAGCAGGCGAGCATGCTCGGCGGCAATGACTCGATGTCGTTGAATACGAATCTTGTTACAGCCGACGCTATGG
>CATKFJ010000256.1 GCA_949747725.1 uncultured bacterium | reverse complement strand
TAGAAGCGTCGACAGCTCCGTGCGTTTTTTTGAGAACGATCTTCACCTCGTCCGCAATGAAATCGACTTTCAGCTTATTCAGTCTTAAAATATTGTCGGCGTGGCGCAATTCGCCGACGATATTGCCTTTATCGTAAAAGATCACATCGTAATCCTTGATCAAAGTTTCGGGAAACATTTTCTGACTTTTTCTTACCCCGTCCGACAGCGTTATCGTGAGCTCGCTCGACAGGTCCGAATCGAACCGTAAAATAACGGTTTTTATTATTTTAGGTTCGTCCCACTTAAACGTGACGTACTCGCCGCTATCCGAGATCCCGTCGGACTGCCACAAATTTACGGCGTCGCCCATGTTCCTCAGCTCGCCGTTAACGAGATTGGAAACGTGATGTTTTTCGCTCGACGCCGACAGCTTTGCAGATAACGCAAGATCGTTATTCAAAAGCAGCCCGTACCCCGGAATATAGCAATCGTCAAGCGCAAGAGTCTCGCGCAATTCTTCGATATGCGATAGCAGTTCTCGCGGTCCGATATTTTTCCGTACGCACAGCGCCGCCGCAGTGCCGACGGCTTGCCCGATAACGCCGCACGTCGCCATGACGCGGGTAGAGCCGAACGCCAAGTGCGACGCGCTTATGGCACGCCCCGCAAGAAACAGATTGGCTATATTTACCGAGTACAGACAGCGATACGGTATCTGATATACATAGTCGGTAGAAAAGGACATATTGGGCGCGTTGTCGAGCATGACCATACAACCGTTTTCGTGTATATCTATGTCCCAACCGCCATAAGCTACTGCGTCATAGAACCGTCTGCCACCCGTCAGATCGTTTTCCGTAAGAACATAATCGCCTTTCAGCCGTCTGCTCTCTCGCTTTCCCGGCAACGCGCCTATCCAATCGAGCGCATAGTTTTCCGCACCGTGATCGCCGCCGTTTTTGATATGATCCCACACTCCGAACAGCATTTTTACGAGTTCTTCGCGTATATTCTCGCCGTCGGCGATCGTATCCGACGAGGCTGCTTCTATCCACCAATACCCCGAAGCAAAATCACGGTGATCGCGGTGCGCCAGATCGCTCTCCGTATAAGCATACGCCCACTGCGGCTTTACAAATGGAGTAGGCTCGCCCATGTCCTTTGCGGTAAACATAAGCGAATTGCCCATAAGCTTACTGTCGCGGGCGTCGGGCGCGTGCGGCTCGCCGAACTCGGCTTTGCTTTCTCTGCCGTACATATATTGCGCACCCGAAATATATCCCAAAAAGCCGTCCCCGGTATCGTCGGCAAAAAACTTCCCGTACAATCTAAATTTTTTCTCGGTCGTAGTCTGCACCGCGTCGACGTATACGATTCGATCCGATTCGGTCTTCGTTTCGAGAGCACGCGTATTCAAATATAAGTCGATATTTTTTTCGGCTCTTACTATGCTCTCGAAAACATAGTCCTGCACACTGAAAGAATGTTGCGGATTGACAGACCTGTTAGACAGCAATAGTTCCTCAATTATTCCCGTTTCGCGCGCATTCGGTTTATTGGCATGTATATCCGCTCCGCAAATATGCATTCTGATTTCGCTCGACGCATTGCCGCCGAGTACGGGACGATCTTGCACGAGCGCGGTTTTTGCGCCGTGTTGCGCCGCGGCGATCGCCGCGCAGATCCCCGATATTCCGCCGCCGACTACAACGATATCGTAATGCTTTTCTATATTCATTCCGTTTCTCCGTTCAAGAACGTATCGCACAGTCTCACCCATACATATCGCGAAAGCCCGCTGTCGGGTTGACGTGCATAGCGAGGTGCAAGCTCTATTTTCACAGCGTCGCTTTTGCTCGCAAATCCACCGCCCGTTATCTCGTCAAAGCTGTATATGCTGTAACTCTTGCCGTTATCATGTATCTTTGCAAGATTGCAACCGAATCCGTTTTTCGCTTTTATCAAATACTTCTCGTCGCCGGTGAGTTCGTAATATAAAAAGTCCGCTTCGGCACGCCAAATGCTCCACGCATGACCGCAACAAAGCGCGGGACCGTCTGCGTCGCCCTCCCACAGCGTTTCCCACCATCTTAATGTGCTACCGCGCATCTGCGCTATGGGCGTTTGCATGACCCAACAGTCGTGTATATTCAATATCTCTTTGGCTTTTCGGATATATTTTTCGACGCGCTCGACGTTCTTGCAGTAATACAGCAATCCCCGTGCCGTGCAAGATATCGCCCCGTCTTCCATTTCCGTTTCCGTTTCGTCGCTCACCGCGCCCTCCGTCGGGAATACGAGCCCGCGAGAATATAAATACTCCGCCATTCTTTTTGCGCCGTCGTAGTATTTATCCGACTTGGCTTTATCAATGTCGCGCATAAACAGCGCCATGTCCGCAACGGTTATCATTGGACAGCACACCGTGGTGTAGTCGCTGTACCTGCCCCACTCGTACCGAGTTATCGCGCCGTTTTTGTTTTGGTAATTATCCAATAGGCAATCGAGCGCGCCTATCGCATAATCGAGATACTTGTTATCTCCGAAATACCTGTACGCATCCAAAAGAAGCGTAACGCCGAAAAAGCCTTCTTGCACGCGCGTAGACTTGTACACGTTGTATGCGGGTAAGTTTTCGTGCGGTTGCTTTAATATAGTGAGTCTCGGCACGGCTTTACTCTCGTCCGTTTCGGTTATTACGTCGAGCAAATCTTTGAGCAGCGTTTCGTACTTGATAATCGTTTTATTGTCGAGTTCGCTTTTGTACCGCAAAAGAAATCTCGACATAGCCGTCGCCCAACATTGATGTTCGCAAAGGTTTTTGTCGGTGACCTCGATATCTTTCATATCTACTGCGGACATAGACTTAAAGTATAAATCTTTTAACGATTTGTATCCGTACACCGTAGCCGTCGCACCCGACTTGCCGTTAATCACAGGCGTTATCTTGTTATCGCCCTCACGGGATATAACGTACTCGCCCGATTTTATGTTATCGCACTTACCGTAAATCTTAACGTTTATTTTGCTCCCGACTTCGCCGCCGTTAATATCGCACGCGACAAACGGCAATCCGTAATAACGCGAAAGTTTATTCAAGCAATCGTCGAAGTCCTTTACGGGCAGTACGGCAAAGGTGACCGCGTTATCCTTGCGCGGCATACCGTACGCTTTATCAAAATCGGCGAATATCTTTATGCCCGTTATAAAATGCGCATAGCAGTACGGCGAATAGTCTATCTTGAACCCCGACGCGTTCTTTGCGGCTATGACGATATTATTGCCGTTAGGTCTTGCGAGATAAAAATACAATATCTCCCTGTTCGGCGAAATGTACGGCGAATTGAGCATGAACTGATTGCGCCAACCGCCGCCGTCACGTTTACCCATAAAGTTAAACGGCAGGTCTATGCCGAACTCGGATATGTTTTGCGCGTCGCTTTTCAAAGTAAATTCTATCCCGTCGGCGTATGCTTTAACGTCGAGAGCGGCGCATGTTTGCGCATTTTTCAGCTCGCCGTCAAACTCGCCTATTCTATCATTGTACGGCGTGAAATTCGGCTTTTCGCCTTTTGTTATATCGTCGGTATCGAGCGTATAACACACGCGCATGACCCCACGGGTAAATACCTTATCCGCAGGGTCTCGCATATCCGTTATTTGAAATGTGTTTTTATTGAAAGCAAGCATACATGTATTGGTCGTTTATATCCTATCTCCGGTTACGGGGTCGAAAATATACAGATCGTCGGGAGAAAAACTTACGGCAAGCTCGTCGTTTACGGTGACTTTTTCGGTCGCGTCGAGTTTGCATACCATATCTTTATCGAACAGATCGAAGTGAATATTGTACTCGCCGCCGAGCAGCTCCACCACCGTCGGCTTTACCTTTACGACGTCCTTGTACTTTTTGCCCACGACCGCTTTTTCCACATTTATCCTCTCGGGGCGTATTCCCACAAGCAATCCGTGTTTTGCCGTCGTACTCGTTTTTAATTGCGCCAACTTTTCGCTCAACACCTCTTTTTCATAAGCGTACTCGTCCGCTACGACGTTTTTGTTCTTTTGCTTTTCGATCAAATGCTTTATGAGCGCAATCAATCCTTTCTTTTTCTGCTGCTTCTTATTGTCTTTGTACTCGCCCGTCGCCGAAAGTATTTTGAGTATCTCTTCCCGCGCCTTTTCGTCAAAATTCTCTTGCAAAGACTCGAACTTATCAACAGCTGCAACGTAAAACCCGTCGTGTCTTTTTTTGAACACGGACTTAAGCGAAATCTTTACGTCGTTGCGCTCCAAGTGCCCGCTTTCGGGATCGTAGTCTATATTGAACACGTTCATGGACGGACTGCCTATAAACTTCGCAACGAATATATTTGCGGGGTCTTGATACACCTCCTCGGGCGTGCCGATCTGCTGTATGAATCCGCGGCTCATTACGACTATCCGCGTCGCCATGGTCATGGCTTCGGTCTGATCGTGCGTGACGTATATCGTCGTAGCACCGATCCTATTGTGAAGCTTGACTATCTCGCTGCGCATGGTGAGTCTGAGCTTTGCGTCGAGGTTGGACAGCGGCTCGTCGAGAAGGAAAACCTTGGGTTCGCGCACTATCGCTCTGCCGAGCGCTACGCGCTGGCGCTGTCCGCCCGACAGCTCTTTGGGCAATTTATCCAAGTACGGTATAAGATCGAGTTTTTCCGCCGTTTCGTACACCCGCGTTTTTATCTCATACGAAGTGTATTTGCGCTGTTCGATTATTTTATTGCCGCTTTCGTCGATCTCGCAAAAGTCCTCGTCGAACTTAACGCCGCTTTCTTGTACTTTTGCATTTTCCGCTTCGACAACGAGATTCAACTCGGCTCGTATTGCGGCGGAAATCTCGTCTGCTTTTCCATCGAGAACTTCGAGAGCGTCTTGCTTATACGCGCCGAATACTTTATAAAGCAATTTTGCCGCATACAGCGTTATGTTGAATACCGTCGCTATCTGCTCGTCCTTTGCCTTGCCGTTGCCGTTACACACGTTAAAAAGCACGCCGATAAACTTGTTCCAAGCGACGGTCGACAGCAATTTTTCTATCTCGGCATTCGCTTTGAGTACGGCGTTTACTTTGGGCATCGGGTATTTATTTATAGTAAGCGGGAACGCGATATTATTGTACACCGTCATTTGCGGATAGAGCGCATAACTCTGGAAAACTATCGCCATTTTGCGTTCGCTACTCGGCTTATAGTTAAGCAGCTCGCCCTCTAAATATATGTCTCCGCCGCTTATATCTTCGAGTCCCGCGATCATGCGAAGCGTCGTAGACTTGCCGCAGCCGCTCGGTCCGACAATAACTATGAACTCGTTTTTGGATATATCGAGGTCGAAGTTGTACACCGCTTTCTCGCCGTTGGGATAAACCTTGACGAGGTTTTGCAACGACATAAACGCGTTTTGTCTTCTTTCTTTCAGTATATTATCCATGTTATCACCTTATTTTTTTACGCCTGTAGAGGACAGTCCGTCTATCATTTTGCTTTGAGTAAACAAGAACACAATCAGCGTGGGAATAAGCGCAAAGACGCTCGACGCCATAGAATATCCCACCTGTCCCCAATTCGAGCTACCGGTATATCCGGTCAGCGCGAGAGTCAGAGTTTCCCAAGTTTTGCTTTCTCCGCTTAACACGAGCAACGGCCACGCAAGACTGTTCCAACTGCCGTTGAAAGTGAATAGTACGATAAGTAATATAGTCGATCTCGCAAGCGGCAAAACTATTCGGCGAAAGATCTGCATATTGCTCGCACCGTCGCTACGCGCGCTTTCCACTATCTCCATAGGGATGGACGCGAACATATTGCGCATCAAGAGCACGTTGAATATCCCCGTGCTTCCCGGAACGATAAGCCATAAATATATATACAGATATGCTCCTACGCCCTCATGCAATCCCAACGCGTTTTTTATCGTGGCGTACATAGCGAACATAGGCGCGGTTGCAATCACTCCCGGGATAGCCATCCATAAGTATAAGAACTTCATAAAGACCTTTTTGAACTTGAATCGCACGAATATAACCGCATATGCGACCAACAGATCTAAAGCCACCGTAAGCAATACGTTAGCCGCGGTAGACCACAGCGAGTTCAAAAAAGCTATCGGCAGCGTTGCGATCTTGCCCGCGTACATAAAAAAGCCCGTATAACGCTCAAAAGTCCATTCACCGAAGCTCGACGGGAAAATCAGTTCCGGGTGAAGCTGCAGATCGAGATCGGATTTTACCGAAGAACCGAGCATATACAAAAACGGAAAACCGAAAAACACGGCGGCAACTGCCATTACGCAAAAAGCGACTATCTTGTTTTTACGGCGCTCGCGCTCCGATTTCGATAAAACTCGTTTTTGTTTTTTAACCATTGCTTGCCTCCGTCGTAAATCGATCTCTATCCGCAAAATAAGCGATGCAATCCTCGGTACGCTTAGATCTTGTTCTATGCTCGCCCATCGCTTTTCGCTGTATCGTGCTGAAAAACATGACCACTATACCGAACATAAGCGCGCAGGCGCATACATAACCCGTGATACGCGCATAACTGAAATCGCTCAAATAATGTTGTATAAACATAGTAGGCGAAACCATGATATTTGCGTTAGTAAAGTCGTTCAAAACAATAACCTGTCCGTACAAGCCCAAATATCCGATCAATATATTGAATAGACAAACGGTGACGGTGGACTTTATGTTAGGTATCGTGACGTGCAATATCTTTTTCCACTTGCCGCCGCCGTCCATTTCGCACGCTTCGTATAGGCTTTTCGGTACGTCTCTGAACGCCGCGGCGAAAATAATGAAATTAGTGCCCGTACACCACCATTCGGTAGCAATAAAAATTACGACCCAGCGCAAAATATCGTCCTTCCACGGCTCGCCCGAAAGCCAATGAATTTCCGTGCCCAGCCACGAATTGATAAGACCGGAGCTGTCGCCCGCAAACATATTGCCGAAAATAATACCCATTATCGTAATCGAAACAACATTCGGAAAATATATCAGCGCACGAAAGAACTTATATCCGGGCGGCTCCATATTGATGAAATAAGCCAAGAAAAACGGTATGATAACGGCAAGCGGAGTTCCGATCGCAACATATATGAACATCGTTCCGAACGAGCTCCAAAACGACTTGGATATGGGAAGATCGAAATTAAATATGTTGATATAGTTTTGGAATCCGACAAATCTTATATCCGCAGTATTGTACGGATTGTACGACATGAACGAAAACGCTATGCCCAATACGGGCGGAACGAGAGAAAATACGACAAATATCAAGATGTACGGCGCAATGAGAGCCATGCCGAAAGCGGATTCCCTTCGGCGGCTCTTTTTTTGCGCTTTCTTTTTTTCGGCTATCTCGGCTTCCTCCGAAGCTTCGACGTACTCTTCCAAAATACTGTTGCTCGCCATAATTAACCTACATCATATTTATAGTGGCTATTTCATCGTTGACTTTCTTTTGATATGCTATTATATCCGCCTCGTCGTTACTTGCGTTATTGTTGGTGATCATAGCCAAATACAGCTGTTCGAGATACGACTTATACTGATACGTGTACGGGGAAATATCCATCGTTTGAAAATCGTCGATATCGGGATAAAATTTCGTCAAATAATTTGCGACCATATTCTCGGCGGCATACGAAGTATTTTCGGTAAGCGTTTTGGACGCGCTGTAATGTCCCGCATTCGCCCACGAGACTCCCGCCGACGTGTTTTCCGAAAACCATTTGACAAACTCGCAGATAGCGGCTTTTTTGGAAATATCCGTCACCGTTTTGCTTATGCCGAACGCATGAGCGTCGCCGTAAATATAGTCGGCACAGTCCTTGGTCGGATCGGCGGCGAACCATTTGGACATGCTTGCGCCCCCGATATCGTTCTTATCGCCGGAATAAGCGTTCAACACGCTGTCGACAGACCACGGCTCGACAAAATAGAACAACGCTTTATCGCCTAAGAACGCCGCAAGAGCGTCGCCCGTCGACTGCTGTTTTTTCATCAAATTTTCGGTGATCAGTTCTCTGATCGACGCGATAGCAGCTTTATATGCGGGCATATTTGCCGCGCTCGCCCAATCGGCTTTATAATTGCTCGCGTCGAAAAAAGTTCCGCCGTTTTGCAGAATAGCCGTGTTGAATACGAAGCGATAAAAAGAGGCGCTGTGCGTCGACGCCGCTATCGGCGTGATGTTTTTTTCCAAAGCTATTTTTTTGCAAAGCGCGACCAGCTCGGCATGATTCGTCGGCAGAGCGTTGTCGCCAAGGAGTTTTTTGTTGTAAATGACCACCTCGCTGTGCATGTCAACGGGGACGGTAAACTGTTGATCCTTAAAGTTGAGCGACGAGTATTTGGAAAGACCTGCTGCGTAATTGTCGAGATCGAGCTCGATACCCGACTTTTCTATCGCCTCGTTAAACGGTTGGATAAGCTTGCTGTCCGCAAGGGATTTGAACTCTTTTTGATGCGTCATGAGTAGATCGGGCGCGTTCGCGTTGTTAGATATTTGCTTTGCGACCTGAGAATTAAACTCTTCCTCCGTGATGCTTGACGGAACGATGTTTATCCTGTCTAAGTACTCGGCGTTGAACCGATTGACTATGGTATTGAATTTTGCGAGGTCCGTTCCGGCTACGACCGTTGCCAATTTGATCTCGATGTTATTGAAAACAACATCGTCGCCGTCCTTAACGATCTCGCCCGTAGTGGTCCACCACTCTTTATCTATATTGTGTTCGCCCGCGCCGATCGGACCGCTGCCGCCTCCGCCGCCGCATGCCGCGAGCATTGTTGCGGCAACGATAGCCGCGCACAGTACGGATATAATACCCTTTCTTTTTGCTTTCATGATTTACTCCTTATTTTTAGGCTGTTACGCCTGTTTTCTGAGATGAATGACAAACCCGCCGTCTTCGAAAACTTTGATCGTTTTGCTCGACGAACTTGTTACAGGCTCCGTCGTCTTTGTTACTTCGGTCGCGCCCTTTGCGCTTTCCGTATAGATGTTGGCGGAATACGTGCCGCCCTCCAAGAACCCGAAGTCGAATGATACGTCCGATTCTATAATGCCGTTTATACACGCAACAAACCAATCGTCGCCCATTTTGATCGCCGCGCAGTAGAATCTATCGGGCGTGCCGCAAAGGAACACCGTGTCGTCGTGCAAGGCTTTGAGCGCCGAGTAATAGTCTTTGACAGTTCCGTCGCGATACTCGCTTACCCAATCGCCGAGACTCGGCGTGCCGCTCTCGTACAGCGTAGCAAGCGCCATATTGTGTATCATCGAAGCGCCGCTGCTCGCCATGTTCTTGACCATGGGCGTAAAATCGGTAGGACCTACCACGCCGCGCGTATACATGGACATAACGGTATACGACGACGGGATATTTTGCTTTTCTCCGCCGTAAACGCCCTCGCGGTTGATCACGTTGGGATACTTTCTGCGTTCGCCCGTCGGCTTGTTACAGCCGTGCGGATTGACCAACATATGACGCTTTGCACATTCTTGATAAATCGTTTCGTACCACTTTATCGTGTCGACGTCCTCGCCTTGATGCTTATTTCCTACGGCTTCCTGCCCGTCGAAAAAGTCTATCTTGATCCCGTCCACTCCGAGCGCTTTCCATTTGTCCAATTTGGTTTTGAGTACGTCCGCATTGCCGTTTGAGAAGCTGTTGAGCGCGTCGCACCACACGAACACGCCTATGCCCTTGTCGTGGGCGTATTTCATGAACTCAGCGGCGGCGGTTTGGTCTTGGTTCCAGCCGCCGTCGAGGAGCACGTACTTCCAGCCCATTTCGGCTGCCAGATCCACATAATCGCGGTGTATGGCGTTGTTTTCCTGATGCCATATTCCGCTGACTTCGCCCGCCACGGTCGTATATGGCTTTCCCGCATGTTTCTGTTGATACAGCCAGCTCCACGCAGTTACGCCGGGGTCGACCCAGTCCCAATAATCTTCCGCGCTTCCCTCGTAATCGTCGGGAGTCCAAAGCGCGGATTCGCTGTCGTCGTACACCTTTTCCGTAAGCTCGCTTTCCACCACCGTTTTAAGGTCGCCCGTTATACCTATTCGCCACGGCGACGAGAACGGATATGCAATCCTGTCGTTATCGGTCTGAACGCCCGCCGGCGTCATCACCGTTTGCAATACGCCGCTGTTGCTCTTGCCGTCGGGCGCGGTGAGATACGAGCCGTAATAACCGCTGCCTATGAGCTCGCTCTCGGTCAAAAGCGAATACACTTCGCTGTTCCCGACGCGGTAAAGCGTGGGGAACGACAGATATTCGCCTACCGATACCCCGTCCGACCTCCGACGCTTATACGGATCCTCATATGCGAAAGACGTGACCCAGCTGAATATCGGGTTGTATACCTGCGTCCACATGACCGAATTTTCGGGCAAAGCGAACTCGCTGTTTTCGCTCTCCACCGTCATGACGCCGCTCGATCCGTCTATCGCGCGGACATTATACCTGAACGCATATCCGTCGTCGTAGCAACGCATGACCACGTCCAAATAAAAAGTCCAGCCCTTGAGCGTGATAGTCAGCTCGTTGCAGTCGTAGTCCACGACGGCGTGTTTGCCCGACTTGTTGTCGTAAGAACCGGTTATCCGCTTCATATCCGAACTTTCGACGTCGAGCAGTCGAAAGTCGTCCTCCGAAATAGACATTCCGAGCGACGAGCTGTCGACCACCGTCGTGTTTCCTTTTTTGACCGAATATAAAAGCTTTCCTTCCGCATTCATAACGATGTCCGACTTTATGCTTCCGTCGGGCGACGCGACTTGCCACGACGACTTATCGGTCGGTTCGGGAAAATCCGTTCGCTCCGCATTATCGTTTTTATTTCCGCACGCCGTAAATAACGGAACGATAGCAAGCGCCGAAACGGCGCAAATTATATGTTTGATATACTTTTTCATAATCGCTCCTTAATAAGCCAAATTGCCCGGCAAACTCTTAGCCAGTGCGCCGAGCAGCTCGCGTGCATTCTCTCCGTCGCCCTTCAAGAAAGGCAAGAGGGAATCCTTTGCGATGCTTTCTGCGATGGTGCGCCTGTTGGGATGACCGTACATAGCGATAAAGTTTTCGGGGTCGCCTATCTCCTCGAAGAAATCCGCCATGAATTTAAGCGACTGAAATTCCGTTTCGGTAAAGCCCTTATCGGTAAGCGCCGCTTTATAAACGGGATACCAGCCGCCGCGCGCC
>CATKFJ010000255.1 GCA_949747725.1 uncultured bacterium | reverse complement strand
GGCGCGTCAACTCGGCAGATATGTAAGAGCGAGCTTCGATTTTCCCGATCGTGATATTCCGCCTATAGGGTATATCGACGGAATAGACTTGACGACGGAGGGCGTCGTAACGGTAAAGCGCGTGCTCGAGCTGTCCGACAAGTATCTCGATCCGGCGGATTGCAAGGCGGCTACACTTGATAAGCGCGACGGCGCGACTTTGCTTGCGCGACTGCTTTTCGAAGAAGCGACGGACGTCAATTTCTTTGTCGGGCAGGCGCACAACCATGCGCATGACGGACTGCCTATCGAAACGCGCATGAAACTTAAACTTATAGACAAGCTTGCGGATAACCTTAAAAGAATGGGTAAGGCGGTATCCGTCAGATACAATTAAAATTCATAATTCGGGATCGAGGATAATTTATCCGCGATGACCGATTTACTCGGAGATCACATAAATGCAAAACAGACTATTCGATACGACCGTACAGCAACTGAAGTACGAGGTAATAAAAGAGCTGATAAAGGCTTACGACAAAGGGCTGAATAACGAGATTTTTCACGATATTCCAATCAAGATAATGCCCGGTCCGCAGGCGAGCTTAAGGTGTTGCGTATACAAAGAACGCGCGATATTGCAAGAGCGATTAAAGCTTGCGATGGGCGGCGATAAAAACAACCCCAATGTGGTGGAAGTTATAGATATCGCGTGCGACGAATGCCCTGTAGACGGTATTTTCGTCACTCCGGCGTGCCGCGGTTGCATTTCGCACAGATGCGTCGAGGTTTGTCCCAAAAACGCTATCAGTATCGTCGATAAACATTCGGTCGTAGATAAGAGCAAATGTATAGAGTGCGGACGCTGTACTCAGGCTTGTCCGTACAATGCGATAATACTTCAAAAGCGTCCTTGCGTAAATAGCTGTAAGGCAGGCGCGATAAAGGTCAATGCGGAAAAGAAAGCGGAGATAGATAACGGCAAATGCGTCGGCTGCGGCGCGTGCGTGTATCAGTGTCCGTTCGGCGCGATAGCGGATAAGTCGTACATACTCGACGTGCTCGACATTCTTAAAAATTCGGAGAACAATACCAAATACAAAGTTTACGCCATAATTGCGCCGTCTATCGTTGCGCAGTTCAATTACGCGCGTATCGAGCAGGTAATTACGGGCATGAGCATGCTCGGATTTTTCCAAGTAGTGGAAACAGCGCTCGGCGCCGATCTTACCTTGGACGAGGAGGCGAACGAGCTTAAAGAGCGCGGCACGCTCACCACGTCGTGCTGTCCGAGTTTTGTCAAATATGTCAAAATAAACTATCCCGAGCTTGCCAAATACATATCGTCTACGCCGTCGCCAATGGTCATGTCGGGCAAACTGTTAAAAGCGCTCGACCCTACGGCAAAGGTCATCTTCGTCGGACCGTGTTCATCCAAAAAGTTCGAGTTCAAGTCCGATATCGCCAAGGACTATATAGACGGAGTACTGTCGTTCGAAGAATTGCAGGCATTCCTCGACGCCCGTAATATAGAGGTTTCGGAACTGCCCGATACGGTATTGGATAACGCGTCCTATTACGGCAGGATCTTCGCGCGGTCGGGAGGTATTGTGGAGGGCGTTACCGACCTTGCCAAAGAGCGCGGATTCGACGCAAAGCCGGTGGCAATGAGCGGACTTGAAGAATGTAAAAAACAACTGTTGTTGCTAAAGCTCGGAAAAAGTCCGTTCAACTTCTTCGAGGGAATGGCGTGCGAAGGCGGTTGCGTAAACGGCGCGCTGTGTTTGCACCATGCGAGCAAGAACCTTGCCGACGTCAATAAATACGGCGCAATGGCTAAGGAAAAGACTGTGGAAAACAGTGTTAAACTGTATGAACTCGCCAAGCAAAGCAACGGCAAAAGCGACGAGGGAAAATAAGTACAAGCGAATAATATAAAGAATAACTGTCAATAATCGACGGCATGAAGAAATTTCTTGCCGTCGGTTTTTTATTTTGCGCGAGTATTGTTTTCGCCGCAATATGGTTCAGTCCGCTTAATATCTTGGGCGATGTTCAAGCATATTCGAATAACGAACCGATAGGCGCCGTATCGTCCGTTTGCTACAGAAGCGGCGGACTTTATCGTGTGGACTTCGAGGGTGACAGCGACGATATGTTTATCGCGATCGACCGCATAGACGCCAAAGAAGTTAAGCGCGTCGATATAGACGGGACGATCGTCGTATATGCTTTCAGTCCGCGCGTTTGTTGCGACGTTCAGACAACCGCAGAGGGCGAAAAATACAATGTTATGGCGGCATGTTCCGACGGAAATATCAGTATAGGGACGCCAATACTGTCGGGTTCTTATTAGAAATGTCAGTATATAAATAAAAAATTTACATTTATGCGTATAAGCTTTTCGATGTTGGCAATAATCAAATTCAACGGAGGAATAAAAAATGAAAACCTATCAATCTAATTCAAAGGAAGAAAAGAAAAACTTTTTCAAGCGGCACAAATACGCCGTCGCCATTACTGTGTCGGTAATCGTTGTCGCGCTCGTAGTAACGCTGTCGCTCGTGTTTACGTTGCCGAAAAAGCAACTGCCGCCCGTAGATGGTGTTGACGATAACCCTACGCCGCCGCCCATTGCAGACGTAGATACGCCGCCCGCGGTTTTTTCGCCCATGTCGGGCGCGGCGCTCGGTCTTGACTATGCCGACGACCGTCTTGTTATGTGGGATACGCTCGAGTTGTGGAAATGGCATCCGGCAGTCGATTT
>CATKFJ010000254.1 GCA_949747725.1 uncultured bacterium | reverse complement strand
TGACAAACGAACTGCCGGATGAAATATGTTTGGCTGAAGAATGTAACACGCAACCGCTTGTCGACTATTTTGCGCAGGCGTTCGGTAAGCGCGTTTCCGTATCTTTTCCGCAAAAAGGCATGCGCAAAAAATTGCTCGATACGGCTGCGCGCAATTGCTCCGATTATCTTGTCAAGAGCGCGGATAGGGTCAAGCGCGACAACGACATGACGGCCGGTGCTTGCGAACGGCTTAAATCGTTGTTCGATCTCGACAGTGCGCGGCGCATCGAGTGTTATGATATTTCCAATATTTCGGGCGAAGATAAAGTTGCGTCCGGCGTTGTGTTTATTAACGGAAAGGCTGACAAAGCGCAATACCGAAGATACCGTATCCGCACGGTAGAAGGGGCGGACGATTTTCGGTCTATGTACGAAACTTTAACGCGGCGGTTTATCAGATACAAAAACGGCGACGCCGGATTTAACGAATTGCCCGATCTTATCGTGATAGACGGAGGACTCGAGCAAGTGGAGTTTGCCGCTCGCGCAGCTGACGATGTTGGCGTGGCTGTTCCCATGGTCGGGCTTGCCAAGCGCGACGAGGAAATATATGTACGCGGCGATCCCGAACCTATAAAGCTTAAACGCGACGATTACGGGCTTAAACTTTTACAGCGAGTGCGCGACGCGGCTCACCGCTTCGCGGTGCTTTACCACCGAACGCTGCGATCGCGTCGGTACGAGAGCGAGTTGAAAAGCATTGACGGGGTAGGCGCGGCTACAGTAAAAAAAGTGCTTGAAGTATTTAATACACGAACTATCGTCGAAGCGTCGGCAGACGAAATTGCGAAAAAAGCCGGAATTACAAAAAAGGCCGCGACTAATATTTATGATTATTATCATCCTAAAACGGGAGGACAAAACGGAATGAAATATAAGCTTGTGGCTGCGGATATGGACGGCACTCTGTTGAACGACGATCTGAACATTTCTCGGGAGAACATCGAGGCTATAAAAAAATACCGAGCGGCGGGCGGCATTTTCACGATAACTACGGGGCGCGCGCTTTGCGGTGTGCAAAGGTATCTGAAAACGATCGGTCTCGACAATGAACCCGTTAAGATAGTGTGCAATATAGGCGGCGCGATTATAGACAGCGACACGCTTAAAATAGTTAAAAATTTCGAAATAGATAAGTCTGAAGCGTCAAGGCTGATTAAATATTTTGCCGAACATACGCGACTTGTGTTGGTGTATTGCGATGACGGATTGAAGATAAACGTCCGCTCTCGGCTTGCGGAGATGTATTGCCAAAAGGTGGGTATCGAGTTTGAAACTCAACCGCAATTAGACGAATATGTTTTATCCGAAGATGTGAATGTGACAAAAATAATGTCTATACTCGATGAGCGCGAATTAAAACGCGTAGCGGAAGGTGTCAATGTCGAATTTCCGGGTCTGCACAGCATGCAATCGACGGCGCCGTTTTTGCAAACGCTCCGCGCAGACGGCGAAGATTTTATGCCTGCCATGATCGAATGCGTGAGCGGTTTGGCGGATAAGGGCGTCGGGCTAAAATTCGTTGCAGATTATTATAACATACCGATGTCCGACGTAATAGCTTGCGGCGACAGCTTTAACGATGCGGCAATGATAAAAGCCGCCGGCTTGGGCGTAGCTATGGCAAATGCAAAAGAACCGATAAAGCGTCTTGCCGATTATGTTGCACCGTCGAATAATGACAACGGAATTGCGCACGTTATAGAAAAATTCTGTTTAAATAACAGCGATAAAACACAGAGTAAGGAGTGAAATATTATGCCTAAGAAAAAACAGACCGAAAAAACCGAAAATATGATTCCGCAAAGTGGCGATACGGAAGAAGAAACTGCGGCAACCGTAGAGAGCGCGGAAATAGAAGAAAACGAACGCGAAGTCGAGCTGAACGAGTTTGCTAAGAAGCTTGATCTCGAAGTATTGTATAGCGGAGAGAGTACGAGTATTCGTTTTCGTACGTTCAATGTCAGTCGTCCCGGACTTCAGCTTGCCGGATATTACAAGCATTTTTCTGCCGAGCGTGTACAGGTGATCGGCGAAATGGAGATGACGTATCTGCAGCAGATGACGCACGAAGCGCGCAAGACGGCGTGTGAAACGCTCATGAAACAGCCGATACCGTGCCTTATAATAACATCGACTATGCCGCCGTGCGAAGAATTGCTCCATGCCGTAAGAAAGTATGATCGCATCTTGCTTTCGTCCAAACTTCGTACCACGATGTTTGTTAATAATCTGTCTTTGTACTTGAATCAACTGCTTGCGCCGTCGCAAACGATACACGGAGTGCTAATGGATCTGTACGGCGTGGGCGTGCTTGTTATAGGCGAGTCTGGTATAGGTAAGAGCGAAACGGCATTGTCGCTTATAGAACGCGGTCACAGACTTGTTGCGGACGACGCTGTTACGATAACGCGGATAGGCGATAAACTCAACGGTACTTGTCCCGACGTTATTCGTTACTTTATGGAAGTGCGCGGTATAGGCATAATCGACGTAAAAGCCATGTACGGCGCCGGAGCCGTACGGCTTGAAAAATCAGTAGATATGGTGGTCCGTCTCGAAGCTTGGGACGACAAAGCTCAGTATAACCGAATGGGCGGCGTAGAAGATTATTATTCTATATTCAATATCAAGATCCCGTTGTTTACCGTTCCTGTTAAACCGGGCAGAAACCTTGCGGTAATTTTAGAGGCTGCGGCGCGTACTCACAGGTTGAGAGACCTTGGCTTCAATGCGGTTGACGAACTTAACGACAGACTTAGGGGCAACGCAAAGAAATACTGATAAAATAAAAAATAAAAATATTCGATGTAAATAAAAAATGCGACTTTGACGGGTCGCATTTTTTATAATGTTAGATAATTTCAGTCTTTGTGCGAAAACGTTTTAAGTCCGTCTTTTACGACGTGCGCGTTAAATGGCAAGTCGTAATATATCTCACCGTCGAGCTGAAGCGGCGCCGGAGTTTTTATGCTTACGCTTTCGCACAATATGTGGTGGGTGTACGGTTTTTTCATGTGCTTGCCTTTTACGAATTTCGGCATTACCAACACTGTAGGGATGTGTTTCGGCTTTTCCATTACTATAACGTCAAGCTTACCGTCGTCGGCTATGCTGATAGGCGATAAGCGTATACCACCGCCGATTTGAGTACCGTTACATACCCCGACCATTATGCAGTTATACGATCGATTTTCTCCGTTTGCAGTCACTTCTACGGGATATGGTTTGAATTTAAGCAGACACCGAAAGAGCGACGCTACATACGAAAGTTTGTTTTTGCTTTTTGCCGCTTTAAGAAGGACCTCTACATCGAGTCCCGTACCTGCGACGTTTATGCAACGTTTGTCGGACACTTGAATGTAGTCGAGGTCTTTATGTTCGCCGCGAACGATATCCGCTATGGCTTTTACGGGGTCGAACGACGCGGCTTTTGTTCCGATAGCAAAGTCGTTGCCTCTTCCCGAGGGGATAAGACCCATGCGCGCTTTTTCGAAATCCATACCGTTAAGCACTTCATGGAACGTTCCGTCGCCGCCGATGGCGGTAATCACGTCGGCGCCGCGTTCGCAGAGTTCTTTTGTTATGGCGCAGCCGTGTCCCACGCATTCCGTAGGGTGAACGGCATATTCGATACTGCGGCTGTCGAGGTAACTTGTTGCGGCTTCGAGACATTTTGCGCCGTTGCCTTTGCCGCTGTTTTTGTTTACTACTATATCTATCATTTTCTTTAGTTGTCCTTGTTCCCGAGCGGTTGGATAAGCTCCGTAAGTTGCTCGTTTAGTTTGGATATCTTTTGTTGAAGTCGTACTGCGCGTTTAAGAACTTCTTCTTCGCTCAATCCGTTGCCGTTCTTTTTTCGTGCGTGCGATGTCGATTGTTTTTTTGTTGAGTTTGGTGACGGGCGAGTCGGACGGCAAAGATCCTTAGCTACTTCGCGGCGCGTGCGCGGCGGTGTAGAGACGTTGTTCTGCGTCGTCGATTTGTGATCGTATGAAAGACACTCGGCAAACAGTTTAAACAGCGGCGTCACGTCGTCGGCTGCGAATGCTGCGTCTTCGGCTTGTTCGATCGTCTTTATGCCAACGCGGTAATATGCAAGGTCGAAACCTTTCACGCGGCAGAATATTATTGCAAAAACGCGCGCTGTAAAGTTGCTGCCGCGATCGAACGGGTGCAAGATAAGCAGTTCGCGCATATAATGAGATAGATATCCGGCAAAATCTTCTTTTGCGGTCATCGGCGCGCCCGTAATTTCATTCATTTTGGATGCGATCGATTTTATCGAACCGGAAATATACTTGGGGTCGGTGTGCGCATTGCCGCCCGTTATCAGCTCGGTCGATCGCGGTTTGCCGGCAGACGGATCGAGATCGCCGAACAGAGTTTTATGTAACATCATAGCGGTGACCGCAGTTACGTTTGTGCCGACCGACACCGATTTAACGGCTTGAAGCGCGCGAAAGAATGCTATGTAATTATAAACGGCGTCGCTTGCGGCGCCCGATTTTACACCCGATGCCCGTGCGCGTTTTATCTTGGGTGCGAGGAACTTATCGAGATCGAGCCGGTCTAAAAGCAACATAAGCCCGTCCGTTTCGGCAGACGCCGGCAGCTTATAACCGTCCGCAGCGATCGCCGATTTGACAGACCTGAGTATTCTGTTTGCCTCGTACAGTTCCATAACTTACATTATAGCATGCGTTTTTCAGAATTGCAATGTTTTGACCCAAATTAAGGGAATATATAAAAATTTTAAATTGTGCGCGTAAACTATTGAAAAAAAAATCAAAACGGAGTAAAATATATGCGTGACACTTTAAGCGCTTGGACGACGTTCGGAATAGGCGGTAAGGCAAAGCGGACAGTCATTGCGAAAACGCGCGGCGATCTTATCGATCGTTCTGTCGATTCGTTATTGCTCGGCAGGGGTTCG
>CATKFJ010000253.1 GCA_949747725.1 uncultured bacterium | reverse complement strand
TGCCGTAATAATATTTGCTTTCGGCGTATTTTTCAAACACAACCCGCTTATAGAAAACTTTATGTCGTCGGTGGCAATTGCCGTTGCGGCAATACCCGAAAGTTTGACTGCGGTAATTACCATAATTCTCGCGCTCGGCGTGCAAAGGCTGTCCAAAAAGAATGCTATAATCAAAAAACTGCCTGCGGTGGAAACACTCGGAAGCACTAATGTTATATGTTCCGATAAGACAGGCACTTTGACCTTGAATAAGATGACGGTCACCCAAATCTTTGCATGCGGTACGTTTTCGCCGAATATGTCGAGCGACTCGGTGTCTCGCATGCTTAAGTGCATGAGTTTATGTAACGATACCGTAGTCAAGCCGGACGGTGCAAATATAACGACTATGGGCGATCCTACGGAAACCGCGCTTGTTATGTACGCGCATAACAACGGCGTCGAAAAGCTTGTTCTCGATAATATTTGTCCGCGAATAGACGAGATTCCGTTTGATTCCGAACGAAAGCTTATGACTACCGTAAATCGAGAGAAGAGCGGCGATACGATTTACACCAAGGGCGCGGCGGACGAACCTATTAAGGGTTGCGAGGTTATACTCGACGGAACGACCGTTCGACCTATAACGCAAAAGGATATAACGGAGATCTTGTCTGCCAATAAAAGAATGGCGGACGGAGCGTTGCGCGTGCTTGCGTACGCATATAAACCCAAAAACGGCGCGGCAACTGCGCAATATGAGAGCGATCTGATATTTATCGGACTGTCCGGAATGATAGATCCTCCGCGCGAAGAAGTTAAAGAATCGGTGCGATTGTGCAAGAGCGCCGGTATAGAAGTCGTAATGATAACGGGCGATAACCGTAATACCGCATTTGCGATTTCGTCCGCGCTCGGAATTTGCAACGACGTCAAACAGACTATCACCGGCGCAGAGCTTCAAAAAATGTCCGATGATGAGCTTAATCGTCGCGTAAAAAAACTTCGCGTTTACGCTCGGGTTTCGCCCGAACATAAAGTGCGTATCGTCAAGGCGTGGAAAGACAACGGCATGATAGTTGCAATGACGGGCGACGGCGTGAATGACGCTCCGAGCATAAAGACCGCCGATATCGGTGTGGGTATGGGTATAACAGGTACCGAAGTAACAAAGGATGCGGCGGACATGGTGCTTGCCGACGATAATTTCGCAACGATAGTAACTGCCGTAAAAGAGGGTAGAACAATATTTGTAAACATGCAGAAAACCATACAGTATCTGCTTGCCGCCAATTTATCGGAAGTGCTGTCTTTGTTTTTTGCAACAATAATATTCGCGTTCACTAAGGACGCGTATGTATTCTTGCTGCCTATACAGATATTATGGGTCAATCTGGTCACGGACAGTTTGCCGGCTCTTGCGCTCGGGATGGAACCGCCCGAAACCGATGTAATGTCGTTGCCGCCGCGTAATGCCGAAGACAGCCTGTTTTCGGGTAAGGTGGGCGCGAATATAATTTATCAAGGCATTTTCCAAACGATAATAGTACTCGGCGTGTTCCTCGGTTGCGCGTTTACGGGCTGGGGACACGAAGTGGGAACGACTATGGCATTCTTGACGTTATGCTTGGTACAATTGTTCCATAGCTTTAATGCGCGCAGTATCATCGGCAGTATTTTTAGTAAGAACTTCTTTAAAAACAAGCTGTTGTTTGTTTCGTTCTTTGTAGGAGCGGCGCTTACCGTAGGGCTTGCTTGTTTGCCTGCCACTCACGATATATTCGCTTTGCAATGGCTGAACGGCATGCAGTGGTTAACCGTGATATTGTGTTCGTTCTCTATAATACCGGCAGTTGAATTTGTCAAACTATTTATGAGAAAATTCGGGCATAAGAAAGAGAGTAAATTAGTCGGAGAAAAGTTATGAAAGTTATTGCAATGCGTGCGATAGTGTGATATACTGAAAAAGCAAAATACAGAGGATAACGGAAGTGATAACATGGATAAATGGGATACCCGATTTATGGAAATAGCGAATACCGTCGCTACTTGGTCGAGTTGTTTTCAAGATAACCGTCAAGTCGGGGCGGTAATAGCTAAAAATAAACGAATAATGACTACCGGTTATAACGGTGCAAGTTCGGGTATAAAGAACTGTAAAGAAAAAGGTTTTTGCTTGCGCAGAAAACTCGATATTCCGTCGGGAACGCGGCACGAGCTTTGTTATGCCACTCATGCCGAGCAAAACGCCATAATCCAAGCGGCGCGTATGGGGATTTGCATAGACGGCGCTACGCTGTACTGCACGCACCAACCGTGCGCTATATGCACTAAAATGATAATCAACAGCGGAATTACGCGCGTTGTTTATGAAAGCGGCTACCCCGACGATTTTTCGTTGGAGCTTTTTAAAGAGGCTGGCGTAACTATAGAGAAGTTCGACGGTTCGTCGGCGCCCGACGCTGTTACGCACGGCGACCGAAAATAAAAACAACACTCGATAGGGAGGAAAATACATATATGGCGCATTGTAAAAATTGCGGTTCGGAAATACAGTCGCATGTTAAGTTCTGTCCTAAATGCGGTATTGCGGATCCTTTAGGTACGATCGAAACCGAAAATGAAAGCGGCATTCGGTCACAGGCCGATGTCGCGCCGCCCACAGAAGCCGTGCAACAACCCGTACATACGCAGCAGTATAAACCGCTCGATTTTACTTGGTTTGATAATAATTTTATAATACTGTTTGTTATATTCGGAGCGGTGTCGTATATTCTTACGGAACTTTGCGGTGCATATATCATGCTTTCGACGGGATTCGGTATAACGCTCGGCGTGTTTGCAATTCTTTGCGTTTCGGTTTTTCTCGCGTTGGGTATTATCAGGTTTGTAATATCATATAAGGGTAGAGATCAATCTAAAGTGAAAACTCGCACGCGCGATATAATATGTCTTGCTCTGGCTGTGATCGTATTTGTTTTCGTGCTTCTTTCGTGCATTGCATTGTTTGTTGCCGCGAGCGATTATAATGACGCAATGGACGCACTTGGCGGACTATTCGGTTGAGTTATTTCAGTAATCATAATAGTAATATGCATTATCGTTTAATTACGGTAATGCATTTTTTTTTGTAAAACTTTTAAAAAACTCTTGACAAGAGCAAAATAAAGATATATAATACAAATATAAAGTTTGACTTTCTTTGACCTTTGACTTTTAGTCGAGTCGAGCTTGAATTACTTTGGGAGGCGCATATGAACGTAAGCGATATAATCGAACGGTTTTTGCTTGAAACATTGGGCGACGAGCTTTCCGTCAACTTCAACCGCAATGAGTTGGCGACATATTTTGCCGTTGCGCCCAGTCAGATAAACTATGTGCTTTCAACGCGGTTCACGCCAGAACGCGGATATATAACGGAGAGCAGGCGTGGCGGAGGCGGTTCGGTCACTCTGATTAGGATAAACGAGAACGCGGACGACATGCTCTTAAGATATATTGATGAAACGTTATCGGAAGGTATAGATTACGGCAGGGCGTGTCAAATAATAGAGCGGCTTACATGCGACGAAGTGTTTACGAAGTCAGAAGCTCAGCTTGTAAAGGCGGCAATTTCGGATAAAGCGTTGATCGCCCCTACGGTAGCCAAAAATAAGCTTAGGGGATCGATACTTAAAAGCGTTTTGCTCGAAGTGTTAAAAGCGCATGATGATTTTCTCGAAAGCAAGAACGGGAATAACGAAGATCAATAAATCGATTAACGGAGGTGATATTATGAAATGTACCAAATGCGGTCTTAGAGAAGCTACTACGGAAGTTTATGTCAGAAAGAATGACAAGGTAGAAAAAATGTTTTTATGCAACGATTGCGCCAAAGACTATCGACCCGATGTGGGCGACAGTTTCGATATGCTCAGTAAGCTTATAAACGGTTCGCCTATGGGATTGCTTTCCAATCTCACAAATATGTTTAACGAGCCGACAACGCGTGCGCTTATTTGTCCGGACTGCAAAACGACGAGCGAGGAGTTTGTTAAGACGGGATTTGTCGGCTGTCCGCGTTGTTATGATGTGTTCCGTCCGATAATTACTCAAACCGTTAAAAAGTTACAGCAGTCCGATCGTCATGTAGGTAAAGTTCCGGTAGGCGCGGCGGACGTCGCTACCGAAGAAGCGCGGCTTAAATCAGAACTTCAAGCGGCTTTGGACGGCGGCGATTATGCTAAAATAGGCGAACTCGGCGAACGGCTTAAAAAGCTTGTAGGCAACAAACGGGAGGATGGTTAAAAATGAACAGTGCAAATTCGACGATAATATCTACAAGACTCAGACTTGCGCGCAATGTCGACGGCATGCCGTTTCCGCACAAGCTGAAAGAACTTGCAGCGCATCAGGTAATAGATAAGGTGGAGCAAACTCTTTCGCCCGTAGATAAGTTTACGCGGTATGACATGAGCTCGATTTCCGATCTCGACGGTACTATCCTGCAAGAAAAACATCTGATAAGTCCCGATCTTTTGGAGAACAGTCCGTTCGGCGCGGTTCTCATAAGTTCGGACGAAAATGTTTCCGTAATGGTGAATGAAGAAGATCATATTCGCGAACAGGTTATTTTGTCTGGGTTATCGCTCGATCAGGCGTATGACAGGGTAAACCGTATAGACGATATTCTCAGTAAAAATATCAAGTTTGCTTTCGATAACCGTTTCGGTTATCTTACGTCGTGCGCGACAAACGTCGGAACGGGAATGCGTGCGTCAGTAATGATGTTTTTACCCGCTCTTACCATCGAAAACATGATAGAATCGTGCATTACCGACGTCGGCAGACTTAATATGACTGTTCGCGGTGTTTACGGCGAAGGCAGTAAAGCCGACGGATATTTGTATCAGGTAAGCAATCAACGTACGCTCGGCGTGAAAGAATCCGAAATATTGGACGCGGTTAAGGCAGCGATCAATCATATTGTTGATGCGGAATTGCGCGCTCGGCAACTGCTGAAACGCGACGAACCGACGCTTAAAGATAAAATTTACAGAGCTTGGGGCATCGCCGGAAACGCTTATAAGCTTTCGACGGGTGAGGCAATGCAATATTTGGCGTTGATAAGACTGGGCGGATATTACGGCTATATTGAAATATCCGATGACGGAGAGTTTCAGAATTTGATAACGGCATGCCAACCTGCAAGCATGCAAAAACTCGGCGGCGACGACATGAGCGTTAACGAACGCGATATTCTTAGGGCGAGATATGTTGCCGCGACGCTTAATAAACTTTGTATTAGGAAATAACATTAACGGAGGTAATAAATATGTATCCTATGGACGACGGCGCTCAAAAAGCGTATGAGGTTGCGAGAAGCACCGCTAAATTTTATTCGAACGAATATACGGGAACAGAACATCTGCTTTACGGTATACTTAATGTGGATTGCTATGCATCGAAAATTTTCGGCGCCAACAAGCTTTCTCCCGACGGCATGGTGCCTGTATTTAAAGAGGAGGCGGAAAACAGAGGCGGCGCAACGCGAGAACCCGAAGATTCGCCGCGGATTAAAGAAACTATACCGTTTACTGCGTATAATCTTGCTACGCAGTTCGGCGCGCCTTTGATAACGCCCGATTTTCTTATGCTTGCCATACTCGAGGATAGGAACTGCGTTGCCGTAGACGCTTTGTTGCACTTATTCAATGTAAATACTGCCGCGTTCCGACGGTCTATAATCGCCGCGCTTCAGCGCGACATGCGACAGGAACCGCAGGACGAAAATCCGTTCGGCGCAATGTTCGGCGCAATGTTCGGAACTCCGCTCGGCGCTAATCAAGTGAACTACGATAAAATGTCCGATCAGGGATTAAAGGGACCTGCCAACCGTTTGCCTGCACAGCTTGCCGATCTCGGCGTGGACGTGACGCAAAAAGCACGCGAGAACAAGCTTGATCCCGTTATAGGCAGGGAAAGCGAAGTCGCGCGTTTGATAGAAATTTTATGCCGAAAAACAAAAAACAATCCCGTACTTATCGGCGAACCGGGCGTAGGTAAAAGCGCCATAATCGACGGGCTTGCGCGTGCCATAGTGGACGGCAAAGTTCCGCGACAATTGCAACACAGTATAATCTTTTCGCTTAATATCGGATCGCTCATGGCAGGCACGAAATATCGCGGTCAACTCGAAGAAAAGCTTAAATCGGCTATCGACCTGATAATAAACAGCGGCAATATTATAGTGTTTATCGACGAATTGCATACGCTCATGCAAGCAGGATCGAAAGACGGAGAAGTTACTCCGGCGGATATTCTTAAGCCGTATCTTGCTCGAGGCGAAATGCAGACTATCGGCGCGACTACGACGGATGAGTACAGAAAATATATCGAAGCGGATAAAGCAATGGAACGTCGTTTTCAGCCTATCACGGTAGAGCCGCCGACAGTAGATCAGACTATCGAGATATTAAAAGGTCTGCGCACTAATTACGAAAACTTCCATAAAGTTAAATTGTCCGACGAGGCTATTGTTGCCGCCGCAAAACTTTCGGATAAATATATTGCCGACAGATTTTTGCCGGATAAGGCTATAGACCTGATCGATGAGGCAATGAGCTGTGCGAAAGTAAGCGTGTCGAGCGAGCCTGCGGATATTAAAGACCTGTCGGATAAGCTTGCGGAGTGTGTTAAAAAGATGAACGAGTGTGCCGCGCGCAAAGAATATGCGCAAGCCGACGATTATAAAAAGAAGTGCGAGGAACTCGACAAAACTATAAAGTCGCGAACGCTTCAGAATGCTGCGGCGCAGGAAAAATGCACTCTTACTATAAATGCGGACAATATAGCCGATGTAGTGTCGCGTTGGACTAAAATACCCGTAAACAAGCTTACGGCGACCGAAAGCGAGCGGCTTAAAAATCTCGAAGACATATTGCACAAGCGCGTTATCGGTCAGCATAACGCAGTGGAAGCCGTGGCGAAAGCCATTCGGCGTGCGCGTGCCGGTCTTAAAAGCGATAGCCGTCCGATAGGATCGTTTATATTTTTGGGGCCTACGGGCGTAGGTAAAACCGAGCTTACAAAGGCGCTTGCCGAGGCAATGTTCGACAACGAGAACTCCATAATAAGACTCGATATGAGTGAGTTTATGGAATCGCATTCGGTATCTAAACTTATAGGCGCGCCTCCGGGATATGTGGGTTTCGACGACGGCGGACAGCTTACCGAAAAGGTGCGGCGTCATCCGTACTCTGTAGTATTATTCGACGAGATAGAAAAGGCGCACCCCGATGTGTTCAACGCGCTTCTTCAGATACTCGATGACGGACGTCTTACAGATTCTCAAGGACGGACGGTTTCGTTTAAAAACACTATAATAATAATGACGAGCAACGTAGGCGCGACAGACGCCGCGGCAAAACGCGAGATAGGATTTAATGCAGTCGGTAAAAAAGATTCGGATGTGCGCGACGAGGTATATATGAAAGCGCTCAGAGCAATGTTCCGACCCGAGTTCCTTAACAGAATAGACGTTACTTGTGTGTTCGATAAACTTACCAAGGATGACGTTGCCAAGATAGCCGAGATCATGCTTCAGCGCGTCGAAAATTCGCTTAAAGAAAAAAATATTACTCTTACCGTGACCAAAGCGGCGCTCGATTGGCTTATCGATAAGGGGTATGACGCCGATTACGGCGCGCGTCCGCTTCGCAGAGTTATAGAGCAAAACGTAGAGGACGAGATAGCGGAGGCTATTATAGACGGGAAAATTTCGGATAACAGTAATGTCCGTGTGGATTGCGTGGACGGTAAGATCGTACTCGGATAAAAATATCGTAACTCAATTTTCGAAAAGGCATTTACAACCGATCGAAAATATGTTAAAATAAAGAAGAAAAATAAGCTCATAGGAGGCTAATATGACAATAGAATATCTTTGCAAGAACTATGACGCGAGCGATAAGCTCAAAACCATCATCGACAAAAAAATCCAAAAGCTCGATAAGTTTTTCGATGACGATACGCGTATAAAAATAGGTCTTAAAAAAGGCAATACGCGCAGCACTAAGGATCAGTATGCGCTTGAGCTTACGATCTTATTGGACGGCACGGTTTTGCGCGCGGAAGTGACGAGCGATAATATGTACAATAATATAGATCTTGCCATACCCAAACTCGAAAAACAGATCATACGGCATCATAAAAAGATAGAATCCAAATCCAAGAAGTTCCGTGCAAAGGGATTGTCTGTGGAAGAGGAGATCGTAGAGGAAGCGGAACAGGAAAAGTCCGTTGTTCGTTCGAAGTGTTATACGCTCATCCCTATGTCTATAGACGACGCTATCGAGGAGCTTGAGCTTGTAGGGCATAACTTCTATGTGTTCCTCAACAAAACGACTGATTCTATAAACGTGCTGTATGTCCGTAACCACGGCAACTACG
>CATKFJ010000252.1 GCA_949747725.1 uncultured bacterium | reverse complement strand
TATGCGGATAGATATCGCATGCTGTGATTCTGTAATCGCCGAGTTCGCTCAAGTATACCGATTTGCCGCCCGGCGCGGCGCAGAGATCTATTACGTCTCCGCCGTCTATTCCGTTCTTATAAGTATTGACCGCCCTAATGGACGAAATCGATTGAACGGCATAAGTTCCCGGCGCGAACCTATCGAGCGTCGAACGTTCGACATAACTGCCGTAATCGGGTTTGATTCCGCCGTCTGCCGTAGCATAAAACTGTTCGAGAGTAATGCGCTTAAGTACGGGGCGTATATGCGTTCGCTGAGGAAGCGGCGCGCCGAGTATCGCCGCAGCCCTGCTTTCGCCGTAGTCGGAGATCATCTCCTTGCAAAGCCACTCCGGCGTATTAGTGTCGTAAGAAAACTTTTCCAACACGGATCTGAATTTAACTTCGTAACCGATAGATTTTTTAAGCACGGCATTAACAAAACCGCTGAACGCGCCCACTTTTTTCGCAAGCTCTACCGTCCTGTCGACTGCCGCATAATCGGGCATATCCGCATACCGACAATAAAACAATCCGATCTTGAGTACGACTGCGGAATTTTTATCGGGCGCGTTTTCGCAAAGCGAATCGATTATCTTGTTGAACCGCACATTGTTATCGAGAACGCCGTAAAACGCAACCGTCACAAACGGGTGCGATCTGATGTTATTCAAACCTTTTAATGCTTTGGTAAGCGCTTGCGCGCAAAATGCTTCTTCTATGAATACTGCTCGCAATGCATTATATAACGTAAGATCGACCATTGCCGCAGCATGCGCCGCACCGTTATTATTACCGTTTGCCGTTTTTCTATAGTTGCGGTGTTGCACAAGTCACCCCTATTTCAAATTTTCTGCCGCGCAAAAATTCTGCCGTATCAAGCGCGCGTTTACTCGGCGCCTGAATATTCAATATTTCCACCGCGCCTCTGCCGCAAGATATTACAAGTTTATGATCGGACTGCACCACAGTTCCGCAAGCGTGTTCGGAATAATCGTCGTCCAACGCTTTT
>CATKFJ010000251.1 GCA_949747725.1 uncultured bacterium | reverse complement strand
GGGAAGACGGGCGTGACGGTCGTAAACGCGTCAGCACGTCTCGCGACCAATCGGGCGCGATATTCGATATTCCGCTGTCCGAATATACAAGCGGAAAGGTCAACTTCAAGCCCGCCATTATCGACGACGCCGGCAATTGGCAGTCGGAGGACGGCGGAGATTGCGCGGTCACTCTTTCCCAAGCGTTAAAAGTTGGTAACAGCTATCATTGGTTCGTGCGCGAGGGCGAAACCGCAAACGGCACGAATTACCTTGTTTCGGTAAGCGGCGGCGGAGATAATGTAAAGACCGAAGACAAACGCGCAAGCGTTGCGGACGTCGACAGATCTGTCGCGGCAAACCTGCCCGTTATGAAGACAGCAACCGATTGCGAAGAAATGGGCGTCGGGTATCAGATATTCGTTGCGTCGTTCTGCGACAGCGATAACGACGGCGTGGGCGATTTGCGCGGAATAATAAGTAAGCTCGATTATATCCAAAGCCTTAATGTGGACGTTTTGTGGCTTACGCCGATACAGAGCAGTAATTCGTATCACGGTTACGACTGTTACGATTATTACGCTATCGATTCAAAGTTCGGCACCAACGCCGATTACCGCGAGCTTGTATATAAAGCGCACCAAAAGGGTATCAAGGTAATAATGGATCTTGTGGTAAACCATACCTCGCCCAATAACGAGTGGTTCATCAAGTCCAAGCGCGGCGTTATAGAAACGGTGACCTATCAGGACGGAACGAAAGCCGAAGTAAAGTACAGAGATTTTTACAGGTGGAGCGATTCGTCGGGAAACAGGAAATACAGCTCCGGCGACGGTTGGTATTTCTATTCGTCGTTCGGTAGCAACATGCCCGAACTCAATTACGACTGTCAAGCCGTTCGCAACGCTATGGCGGACGTGGCGGCATACTGGATGAATTTCGGGTTGGACGGATTCAGGCTGGACGCTATCAAGCACATATTCATGTGGGACGAGAGCGACAATGCTCAAAGCGACGCCGAGGGCGGCGCAAACGACGGGAATTGGAATTTTAACCTTACAAAAGACGTAGAGGTATTCAAGGAGTTCAATCATAAACTGAAGAGCAAATATCCGCAGTGCTTTATATTGGGCGAACAGCTTTCGGGCAATGCCGCGGAGGTCGCGCCGTTCTATGCGGGCATGGATTCGCTTTTCGACTTTAATACGTATTACGATCTTCCGTCGAATATAACGTCGGGCAATGTCGATAAAGCGTCAAACGCGTTCAATTCCAACGCCCGACTGTACGAGCAGTACAGAGCGGACAGACCGATAAATTCCATGATAAGTTCCAACCACGATATACCGCGGTTGTCGTCCAAACTCGATACGCAACAAACCAAACTGTACTTTGCCGTTACTATGACGTTGCCCGGGCTGAATTGGATTTATTACGGCGATGAAATAGGGCTTATCGGCGTCGGAGGAAACGATAAGTATTACCGTCAGTCCATGAAATGGACGAGTGATTGGGCGAACGGCTGTCAAAACGACATATCCGGCAAGGATCTCAACGGCAGAACAGTAAGCGTTGCCGAGCAAGAGCGCGACGGAGATTCGCTGTTGAGCTATGTCAGATCGTTGGGAACGCTTCGCAACGCTCATCCGGCTCTCATAAGCGGCACGGCTACATGCTCGACGCAGGACGGAATGCTGAAGATAACCGTCGTAGGCAAGACCGAAACGCTTGTGGTTTACCACAATTTTTCGGGAACGAGCAAGTCTGTCAACGGTAACATAGTGTTCGGAAATTCGACTGTCGGCGCGTACGGCACGACGGTAGTCAAGCAATAAAGATTTCGCGAAATCGCAAATATTGTCAGCGCCTCTTTAGCGCGATTCATGAATGCAAAACCGCTCTTAAATTATTTTAAGAGCGGGTTTTTAAGATGTTTATTTTCGACTATTTTTTAATGAAAGTAAGACATTCCGCGCTGCCGTCGTCGGCTGTCGATACGGTTATTCCGTTTGCGATACATTTGGACGAGTGGTTGAATAAACAGGGCGCGTTGCACGCGACGCAGGTATCTACGGAGTAGTCGGGCTTTGCGAATTCCGCCGCGCTCTCGGTACTCAAGTCCGCGTTTTCGGCTTGGTCATAGGTAGTGCAGCATGTGCCGCTCGACACGGCTATGTCCTTGGCACAGCAACAGTAGCCGTGATTGTATTTGCAGTTTTTTTGTCCGCATTTTAAGTCGTACATATTTTGCTCCTTTGATTTATATGTTATTACACTTATATTATTACCCGTAGCAATCAAATTATACGCAAACGACGGGACGCTCGAAAAAACTTTATGTCGAAATTATTTCGCAAATACCTTTGATTTTACGTCGGTTTGTGTTAGAATAATTGAGTAATGAAAAGCATTGTTCGGCGTTACCGCGATATGCGGAATAATAGTGAACGGCAACGCGTCGGATACAGACGTATTCCGCAAAGACCGATATCGGTTTGCGAGATCGTTTCGTACGCGATATTGCCGTTTATTCTTATCATGTGCGGAGCTATGCCGTCTGCGGCGCTGTTTTTTCTGCCTGTCGCGCTTGCGTTTTTGTATGTGCTTTACAGACGGTTCGGCGCCTATTTCCCGTTTGCGTGCATTGCGGTTTACGGGACTGTAACTTTATGCGTCAATTACGATATCCTGTCCGTTATATATTTTTGCGGACTGATGTTCGCATTTTTCGGGCTGGTTTTCGGCGCGCAGCAAAAACACTATTTGGCGTTTGCCGCATGCGCCGCGCTGTTTGCCGTGATCGGCGCACTGTTCGGCGTTGGCATCGTGCGCGTCGCGGAGGGGGAGAGCATACGCGATATTTCCGCGCATTACGTGATGCGTGAATGCGACGATCCGTTTATCGGATTCCTATCGCGCGAATATTATGCCGACGCGGATCTGCCGCCCGATATAGTAAAGCTCGAGCCGTCCGATCCCGATTATCGCCGCGCCGCCGCCGAGAGCTTTGCCGAGTATGCCGGCGACGAGCTCGAAGGGTATATTTGGTACTACTGTATCCACTACGGCGCGTTGATTGCCGCCGCGGGATTTTTTATCGCCGTTGCGGTAAATCGAAGAACGTCGTGCTGCTACGACGTTACGTCTACGCCGAAATCGGTCTCGGCATCGACGCGCGCGCTCGGCGGCGTTGGGGCTATGACTGCGCCCGTTGCCGACATGCGCATGCCGCGATCGTATTTGTGGACGTGCGTTTTGCCTGCGACCGTTACGGGCATCATACTCGATCTTGCGGGCGGATTCGATCCGTTGTCGGCGACGGTAATGCATGCGTTTACAACGCTGCCGTCGGCGTTTGCGTGTTTTACGCTCCTTGCGTTTTTCGCGTCGCTGTTTAAGGGAAAAGCAAAAACGGCGGCGCACTGCGTGCTGAGCGTAGTCGGCGTTGCCGCCGTATTGTTTCCCGTGGTGGTGTTTGCGCTGTCTGTCGTCGGTATATGCGACTGTATACTGAATCTGAGGTTCTGGGTAAGATTCATCGCCGAAGCGTGACGGGCGTTTCGGTATAGCGCCGATTTGCCGAAAAGCATAAAACGACACGAAATTGTATCGTCACAACAAAGAACGACCCGACCGATCGATACACGGCAGTAAAAAAACTTGACAAAGACAGAGAATGTTTGATACAATTAAAAATAATAAATTATCGGATCGATGAAAGGATAAAAGGATAGAACATGAAAGTAATTCTATTAAAGGATGTAAAAGCACAGGGTAAAACGGGAGACGTAGTAGAAGTGTCCGACGGATACGCGCGCAATTACCTGTTTCCCAACAATCTTGCCAAACAGGCGACCGCGACCGCACTGAACAGCATTAAGATCTCCAAAGAGGCGGAGGCGCGGCGCAGGCAGATCGAACACGACGAGGCTGTGGAGCTTTGCAAAAAACTTGCCGGACTTACGGTCACCGTCAAGATAAAGACGGGCGCAAACGGAAAACTGTTCGGTTCGCTCAATACCGCGGCGGTATCCGACGCGCTTAAAGAGCACGGGATCGAATTGGATAAAAAGAAGATAGTTATAGCCGAGCCTATAAAGGCGCTCGGGCGGTATACGGTAACCGTAAAGCCGTTTGCCGAAGTGTCCGGCAAACTCAATGTGAACGTCGTCGGAGAATAAACACCGACCAATCGTGACTTGCGGCATGGCCGCGAAAATTTGTTTTAATTTAAATGACAGGAGGTCATAGGAATATCATGGCAGTTAAAGACGATAAGGCGGCAAACAGAAAGCTTTTAAATCGCAATCTCGCGCAGATGCTTAAGGGCGGCGTCATTATGGACGTTACCAACGCCGAACAGGCGATAATAGCCGAGCAGGCCGGCGCCGTTGCGGTAATGGCGCTCGAGCGCGTTCCGGCGGATATCCGTCGCGACGGCGGCGTGGCGCGCATGTCCGATCCCAAAATGATAGCCGAAATACAAAAGGCTGTTTCTATACCCGTTATGGCGAAAGTGCGTATCGGGCATTTTGTGGAAGCGCAGATACTCGAGGCGATCAAAATCGATTATATAGACGAGAGCGAAGTTCTAACTCCTGCCGACGATATGTATCATATAGACAAGACTAAGTTCGAAACGCCGTTTGTGTGCGGTGCGCGCGATCTCGGCGAAGCGCTGCGCAGAATAGCCGAAGGCGCATCCATGATACGCACTAAAGGCGAGGCAGGCACGGGCAACGTCGTAGAAGCCGTAAAGCACATGCGCAAAATGCGCACGCAGATAGCCGAGGTTGCCGCGTTGCAGTCCGAACAGCTTGCTACATACGCAAAGGATATCGGCGCACCGCTCGATCTCGTGCGCTACGTTGCGAAGAATAAATCGCTCCCCGTTGTCAACTTTGCAGCCGGCGGCGTTGCAACGCCTGCCGACGCCGCACTAATGATGCAGCTCGGTGCGGACGGTGTGTTCGTGGGCAGCGGCATTTTCAAGTCCGCCGATCCCAAGAGCCGTGCGGAGGCTATCGTCAAGGCTGTCGCGTATTACGGCGATCCGGCTATTCTTGCCGGCGTAAGCTACGGACTCGGCGAAGCAATGCGCGGACTCGACGTCGAGAGCATGAACGATAACGACCGTCTTGCAAAGCGCGGCTGGTAAGCTTACTTCGCTTTGAATTTTTTATGGGCGAACACGCGCCTTCGGATTAGCGAGCGCGTCGATATCGTCTTACGGCGATAATATAAAAATATCCCAAAACCCGAATTCCGAATTTTAATATCGAATTCATAATTGTGTTATGAGGTCAGCATGAATATAGGCGTATTGGCATTGCAAGGCTCGGTTGCCGAGCATTTAAAGATGATATCTTCGGTCAATAAAAAGATCGGTGCGATCCCCGTTCGCACTATCGACGAACTTGCGTCGGTGGACGGGCTTATCATACCGGGCGGCGAAAGCACGACGCTCCGTCGGTTGTTGGACAGCTTTAAACTGTACACGCCCATAAAAGAGCGTATCATGGCAGGCATGCCCGTTTGGGGCACTTGCGCCGGACTTATACTCTTGGCAAACCGCGTGGAGGGCGAAACGCCCTATCTGTCGTTGCTTGACGTGGACGTTAAGCGCAATGCTTACGGACGTCAGATAGACAGCTTTGTGGGCGAGGGCGATTTCGATAATATGTATATTAACATGGTGTTTATCCGCGCTCCCAAGATAACGCGCGTGGGTGACGACGTTACCGTGCTTGCCGAATATGACGGAACGCCCGTCGCGGTGCGTCAGGACAATATTATGGCGACGTCGTTCCACCCCGAAATGACGCGCGACAATCGCGTTCATAAATACTTTTTGAGTATGTGCGGCAAGGAATAACGAATATTGTTTTTTGCTACGGCAATAATTAACCGCAGCGAGGAACGGGAGAATGCAGTCGTATGCAGTTATTCAATAGAAAAAAGCCGTCCGTTCGACCCAAAGTCGGACTGACTTTAGGCGGCGGCGGAGCGCGCGGGTTTGTTCAAGTCGGCGCGCTCAAAGCATTTAGAGAGCGGAAAATAGACTTCGACGTTTGCGTCGGAACGTCGGTCGGCAGTATCGTGGGCGCGTTGTACTGCGCCGGCATTGCGCCCGACGAGATCGCGCAAGCGGCGGAAGATATAGAGTTCGGCGATCTACACGGCAGAATACTTTTTAAACCGAACGATCCGCGCAAGATCGGGAACATGATATATCCTATAATAGGCGACGCGCAGATAGAGAATCTGAATAAAAAGTACGCCGCGATAGCGACCGATCTTAAAACGGGCAAGCAAGTAATATTGGATAGCGGATCGGTGCTTAACGCCGTTTCTGCGTCGTCGGCGTTCCCCATAGCTTATGCGCCTTTACAGTTGAACGGCATGAACTTATCGGACGGCGGACTTGTTAACAATATTCCTGCGGACGTTTGCCGTATGCTCGGCGCGGACAAAGTAGTCACGGTAGACGCTCACGCTTCGCGCGGCAGCGGTACGGACGGCACGGGCATGCTTGATATTCTTAAAGCGATGTTTTCCATAATGGGCGCTAACGCGTCGGTAGTGGGGCTTATGCAGTCGGATATAGTGATCGCGCCCGATACGTCGGCGTTCAGGTCCACGAGCAAGGACGGTTTCCGCGACATGATAGAGATCGGTTATCGCGCGGCTATGGATAAATGCGACGAGATAGAAAAGTTGTTCGAGCCGCAAAACGTATAGTATCGATGCGGCATAGAATATTACGAAAGAAAAAATTCGGCAGGTAAAAATATGAACAAGCGTCAGAAGAAGAATATCTTTATCGATATAGCCGTTCTTATTGTTGCGGCTGTCGTTATCGGGATATCTATGGCGTTTTCCGCAGACGTCGACAAGGCGCTCGGACTGAGCTATTATACCGAAGTTGAAAAAGAACCTGACGATAGCGGCACGGACGACGTCGTGACCGCGCCTATAAACGATGGAGCATTGAACGTTCATTTCGTGGACGTCGGGCAGGGCGATTGCACTATAATAGAATTGCCCGACGGAAAGACCATGATCATCGACGGCGGAGAGAACAACAAAGCGACCGAACAGGCGATACAGACTTTTATCGATCGAACGCTGCCCGATGATTTCGAATATTTCGATTACGCTATACTTACGCACCCCGATTCCGATCACTGCGGCAGTTTCGATTACGTATTGCAAAACTATCCGTCGCGCACCGTGTATCGCCCGAACGTACAGGCGGTAGGCACGGCAAGCAATCCGTTTGTAGATCCGGGGAAAGATGATCTTAAAGAAAATGTCGTTGTAAAAAGTACAGCTGCATACGCTAATTCGGTCAAGTATATGTATCAGATTACCGACGATTTTACCTCGGTGGTATACATAACCGATCCCGACGATCCGAAACAGACCATAACGGGCGAGAATAGCGAGTATACGTTCGAATTTTATTCGCCGCTGTCCGATAATTACGGCACAAAGGAGAGTAACGCCGAATGGAATAACTATTCGCCCGTAATGATACTCGAGTACAAGGGATTTAAATACGCCATGTCGGGCGACGCGGAAGAAGATAATTTGGATGAATTCGTAAGCAAAACAGTGGCTGCGAAAACGGACGGCGTTACCGATAAGTACGACGCTTTCGACGAAAACTATTGCGTGAACGTTATTAAAGCGGGGCATCACGGTTCGCGCAACGCGACTACGCTCGATTACCTTAATGTCATTACTACCGACACGGGGGCTGCCGATGTGTATTGCGTCATTTCGTGCGGCGAGGGAAACAGCTATAAGCATCCGCACCAAGAGGCGATCGACAGATATAAGCAGATAGGAGTTAAGGACGATAACATTTTGCGTACGGATATTGTCGGCGATATTACGCTGTCGGTCAAGAACGACGGTACGGGCGCGTTTAAACTGTTCTACGGCGAAAAGTCTACCGTCGTGCGCGAAACCGAAAGCGTATTGGTTTACCGCAAGATAGGCAATATAGAATTGAAATGGAAGTTTGTCGGTTGGATCGTTCTCGCCGTTATCGTCGTAGTTGTAACGGTGCATATTTTGTTCGTGATTAGTAACGGCGGAAAAACGGGGAACGGCGGCGCTAAAAGCAAAAAAACAAACGGCAGTCGTAACGGCGGCAACGGCAGGCGCAAGTGACGGTCACCGAATTGCATGTAAAAGATTACCGCAATGCAAAGGAGCGGAGTATCGCGCTTTGCCCCGAACGCAATGCGTTTGTGGGCGCTAATGCGCGCGGCAAGACCAATCTATTGGAGGCCGTTTATTTCGCGGGCGTCGGGAAATCGTTTCGCACGCCGCGCGACCGCGAGCTTATAAATTCGGAAGCGTCGCGCGCATATATATGCGTGACTGCGGATAAGGATACGGGCGCGGAAACGGTACAGATAATTATCGACCGAACGGTAAACAAGCGAGTGGCGATAAACAACGTGCCTATAACGCGCATGAGCGAACTGATGGGCGTGTGTCCCGTCGTGCTGTTCTGTCCCGACGGACTGAAAATCGTCAAGGACGCGCCTGCCGACCGCAGACGGTTTATGGATATTTCGCTTTGCCAAATATCAAAAGCGTATTTTTCCGCGCTTATGCAGTACGACAAGATTTTGGCAAGCCGCAACAAGCTTTTAAAAAGCGGCGGCGCAAACGACAATACTCTTGCGCCTTGGGACGAACTGCTTGCGGACGTCGGTGCGAAGATCGTAAAGACGCGCCGCGGTTTTATTAGCAAGCTGTCGCCTATAGCGGCGGAACGTCACGCGTTTCTGTCCGACGGCAGAGAAACGCTTGTGTTGGAATACGAAGGCGAAAAAGGCGAAAAAGGCGAAACGGATAGTGTGGACGGTATAAAAGCGGCGTTGGCTAAAAAATACGTTTCCGACCGCGAGAGCGATCTGAGATTGAAGTACACGCATACGGGTCCGCATAAGGACGATATAAAGATAAGCGTAAACGGTGTGGACTTGCGCGCGTTCGGCAGTCAAGGGCAGCAACGCACCGCTGCGCTTGCAATGAAACTTGCGGAAATGAAATTATTGGAAAGCGCGATAGGGACAAGCCCCGTACTGCTTTTGGACGACGTGTTCAGCGAACTCGACGCGGTGCGGCGCAAAAAGCTTCTTTCCGCGCTGGACGGGTTTCAATCGATAATTACCGCGACCGATAAAGCCGATTTCGACGGGGTGGATATAAACATAGTGGAGATATGATCTCTTAGGCAGTCGTAAGCGTATTTGCTCCGCCCGAGGGGCGGCTCTTTCAGCCCGATACTGCGTTAAACTCGCTCGACGTAGCGCATAGGCTACGACTTCGC
>CATKFJ010000250.1 GCA_949747725.1 uncultured bacterium | reverse complement strand
TGACACACTGACATAAAGTTTTCTTGCGTACTTCTTATACAAAAGGAAAGAGGGAAAGCAAAATTACGTATAGGCAAATATAGGAATTAAAAGGAAAATGATAGTAAAAGACATTGACATAAAGTTTTCTTGCCTACTTCTTTTACAAAAGAAGTAGGATAAGTAGGTAAAAAACGCTTGCGCTTTATAAAATATTATGCTAAAATATATAAGCTATAAAAGAGGTAAATCATGACATTCTCGTTTTTATCCGTTCCCGGATGGGTAGTGGACTCGTTCCCGATCATCCGCATAGTACTGATAGTCCTAATGGTGCTGATAGCGCTTGCGCTGATAATAGTTATAATGTTCCAGCCCTCGTCATCGTCGGGTATGGGAGCGCTTACGGGCGCGCGCGACACGTTTTATTCCAAGGATAAATCGAAGTCGCTCGAGTCGGTTATGAAGAAGATAACGGTAATACTTGCCGTTACCGAAGGCGTGCTTGCACTGTTGTTCTTTATATCGCTGTACATCTACCGCGGATAACTGAGTAAAACAAGGGACTGTCAACAAACAGTCTCTTTCTTTTTGTAATTTAAGGATATATATGAAATACAATAAAACCAATACTAAAAATCGCGTCGTGCGTTCAACGCCCGACAGAAATTATTTCGACAGCGCCCTACCCACGATAGACGGCGTAATAGACTGCAAAGGCGAACGGTTCGGGTTTGTCCGCGCCGCCGGCTCTGACGTGTTTGTGTCCGGCAATAATCTTTGCGGCGCGCGGCACGGCGACACGGTTCGCGTTCTTATTACGAGCGACAGACCGGCGCGCGAAGGCGGACGCAGGCGCGAAGGCCGCGTTATCGAGATAACGGAAAAGAACAGCGACAATATAGTCGCGACCGTCGTGTACGCAAACAACAGATTCTGCGCCGTGCCCGACGATAGGCATTACGGCGAATCGCTCGAAATAACCGCGCTCGGCGGTGCGAGCGAACACGACAAGGTAATAATCGAGCTTGCCGCTACGCCGCTCGGCGACAGGGCACGCGTGCTTGCCGTGCTCGGTCGGTTCGACGAGATAGGCATGGACGTTAAGAGCGTTATCGCCGCGCACAACTTGCGCACGGAGTTCCCGTCAGACGTTATCGCCCAAGCCGACGCGTTTCCCGACGTCATCGACGCCGCCGAAGCGACCGAACCGTACCGCAAAGATTTCCGCGATAAAATAATTTTCACTATAGACGGCAGCGACAGCAAAGACTTCGACGACGCCGTGTCCATAGAAAAAACGGACATCGGCTATCGCCTCGGCGTTTACATTGCCGACGTTGCCGAGTACGTTACCGAAAAATCCCCGCTCGACAGGGAAGCGTATCAGCGCGGCACGAGCGTATATCTTGCCGACAGAGTGATCCCGATGCTGCCCGAAAAGCTTTCCAACGGCTTGTGCTCGCTAAACGAGGGCGAGGACAGGCTGGTACTCGCGTGTATCATGGAGCTTGACGAAAACGGCAACCGCCTGCGCGACGAAGTGTGCGAAGGCGTGATCCGCTCCGCCGCGCGACTGACGTATACGGGCGTGCAGGCTATGCTCGACGGCGATACCGATTTGAGAGAAAAATACGCCCAAGCGTATCCGTCGCTCGAGATGATGAAAGAGCTTGCGCTTAAACGCATAGCTATCCGCCGCCGTCGGGGTTCGATAGAGTTTGACTTGACCGAAACGGAGATCAAGTTCGACGCGGTGGGGCATGTGGTAGATATAGCCAAAAAAGACCGACTGCTGAGTATGCAGATAATAGAGGAGTTCATGATCCTCGCCAACTGCGCTGTTGCCGAACGATTCTGTAAACGCAAAGACAAGATCCCGTTCGTATACCGTGTTCACGAACGCCCGTCGCCGGAGAAGATAGACGCGCTCAACGACTATCTCGCCGCTGTCGGCGAAAAACATACCTGTCCCGTCGACCCCAATCCCAAACAGATATCCAAGCTGTTGGACGGCGTGCGCCCCGATATATCGGCGGCGGTCGCAAAAGTGACGCTGCGCGCCATGCAAAAAGCCGACTATCAACCGCAAAACAAAGGACATTTCGGGCTTGCCGAACCGTTCTATTGCCATTTCACTTCGCCGATACGCCGTTATCCCGACCTTGCTATCCACAGAATAATCAAAGCCTACCTTCGCGGCGGCGAAAAAGCCGTTGCCAAGTACAAGGACTTTACTGCCGCGGCATCGCAAAAAAGCTCCAAACAGGAACGAGTCGCGCAGGACTGCGAGCGCAAAGTGGACGACTTTAAAAAAGCCGAATACATGTCGCACCATATAGGCGAGAAGTATATTGGCAGTATAAGTTCCGTTACCGATTTCGGCTTTTTCGTGGAACTCGATAACTCAGCCGAGGGGCTTGTAAGAATGTCAACGCTTCCGCCTGCCGCCGCGTTCGATTCGAAACGCATGTGTATTTCGTGCGGCAGAGCCGCGTTCCGTCTCGGTGATAAAGTATGTATTATAGTAGAAAAAGTAGAGGGCGACAGAATAGATTTCAGACTGCATTAAACCCGATCCGCTAACCGATTGCTTGTCATACAGTATTCCCATGTCGTCTTGTAGGCTTTGTCCTTTCGATTGTAGCGATAACAGTCGCCCCACTTTGTCATTTCGACCGAAGTGAGCGTCAGCGAACGGAGCGGAGAAATCTTTCTGCTTAATCACCGCGCAGTGGTCATAAATTCCCGATCACGAATTATTCAAAATGAAAAAATCCCACAATAACGAGTATCGGGGGAGTTTTTCCGACTTGCATATATTTGCAAGTAAGCGTAAAACATTTATTTATTGTGGGTAGTATGTTATATCGCGTAAATTCAATAAACATTGTATACCCGTGATGTCTTACACTATTATATTGTGCGCTTTTGTTCCGATTATACATATATCAGTCGGAATTTTTTTTATTTCGCTTATTTCGCTTGACATGCGATCGCGACAGTATTATACTAAAACAAACGTTTTAAAACATATGTTTTAGTATGGAGATATAATGCCGCCCAAATCTAAGTATACACGCGAAGAGATAATAAGCGTTGCGCTCGACGAAGTAAGACGCAACGGCTTCGACGCGCTCACGGCGCGTTCGCTTGCAGGTGCGCTCGGTTGTTCGCCGCGTCCTATATTCACGGTGTTCGACAGCATGGACGAGGTTCAGTCGGGGGTGATAGCGGCGGCGCGCCGAGAGTATGACGAATACGTGCGCGTCGGCTTGACGGAAACGCCGGCATTCAAGGGCGTGGGTACGGCGTATATACGGTTTGCTACGGAACAGCCTAAGCTATTTATGATGTTGTTTATGCACGATAATCTCGGGACTCCGAGTATAAGTTCCGCACTCGAATCGGTGGATAACAGCGCCGACAAGATATTAAACTCGATAGTCGAGGGATACGGATTGGGCGTCGAGGTTGCGCATAAGCTATATATGCACATGTGGTTATATACGCACGGGATAGCGACGCTTATCGCAAACAGGGTTTGTGCCTTCTCCTCGGACGATATTTCAAATATGTTGACCGAGGTATTTACAGGCTTGCTTGCAAAATATAGAACAGACGGGGAGGCGCGGCGGCAATGATCGAGGCGTACGGCATAACTAAGACGTATAACGGAACGGAAGTTTTAAAAGGCGTGTCGCTCGATGTGGAGGACGGGGAGTTCGTCGTTATTCTCGGCGCATCCGGCTCGGGCAAATCCACTTTGCTTTCGGTGCTTTCGGGTCTGGAGCGTGCCGACGGCGGCAGGATCGTTTGCGACGGTTGCGAGCTTACAGCAATGACTGACAAGCAGTTGACCGAGTTTCGGCGCAAAAGCGTAGGATTCGTGTTTCAGCAGTATTAGTTACTGCCGCATTTAAACGTGGAGGGAAATATCCGATTGGGCGCGGATCTTGTCGGCAACAAGAATATTACGGAAATAATAAACGCAGTCGGTTTAGCCGAAAGGGCAAAAAGCAAGCCGAGCGAAATGTCGGGCGGAGAGCAACAGCGCGTGTGTATAGCGCGCGCTATCGCCAAAAGACCGCACGTTCTTTTTCTCGACGAACCAACGGGCGCGCTTGACGAACAGACGGGGAGGCGCGTGCTCGATTACATTTTTAAACTCAAACGCGAAAAAGGTTTTACAATGGTAATGGTTACGCACAATGCCAATATTGCCGATACTGCCGATAAAGTAATAAAAATGAACAGCGGCAAAATAACCGATGTTATTCGCAATGCCTCGGTCAAGTCCGCCTATGATATAGAGTGGTGATATGTTAATAAGCTTGAGGGACGGAATAAAACTCGTCGGAATATCTATAGTCGGATTTTGTGCGGTGTTCGTCTGCACGTTCTTTTTGAATTACTATATGGACGCTAAGGCATCGACAGCGCCCGTAGAGGCGCAGTTTCAAACTCTGTACGCCGCGCAAATTGCTACCGCTAAGCTTGTTTGCTTTATCACGGGAGGCGTGCTTTGCGTTATAGCCGTTATAATGCTCGCGTTCTACATCAAGCTTTTTATCGACGGCATTATCAAGCGGTTCGGTTTATTTAAAGCGATGGGGTATTCGGATAAAAAGATCGCTTTGTCGTTTTGGGTGTTCGGGTTGAGCGTATTTATAGGCGCGGCGTCCGGCTTTGCTTGCGGTTGGGCGGCAATGACGTTTATATATAAAGAGTTGGCAATAGACGGGCTGAGCGAATTGACGCCGACGTTTCATGTTACTCCCATAATATACTTGGTCATTTTGCCGACGCTTGTTTTCGGCGCGCTTGCGTGTCTGTACGCAAAGCATGCGTTGTCGAAAAATCTATTGTCTATGCTTAAAGGCGCGGCAAAGAGCAAGCAGGTCAAAGCTTATGGAAATGCTCAAAAACCGTTCCTGTCGCAAATGCGTTCGAGCGTATTACGCTGTAAAAAATCGGCCGTATTCTTTATCGCATTTTCGTGCTTTTGTTTTTCGGCAATGATACAAATGGGCGCGTCCATGCGCTCGCTCAGTTCGGTTGCAATGGGGTTGATGATCTTGACTATAGGCATCGTTTTGTCCGTCACCGCCATGATAATGGCAGTAACAACGGTAATAACGGGCAACGGCGGCAATATTGCTATGATGAAAGCATTCGGCTATTCGGTAAAGGAACGTTTTTCCGCCGTGCTTGCCGGATATATCCCGTTAGCTGTTTTGGGATTTGCGCTCGGTACCGTGTATCAGTACGGATTGCTGCGGCTTATGGTCGATATAGTATACAAAGACATTTCGGATATGGTCGAGTATTCGTTCGACGTCCCCGTATTCTTTATTACGCTCGCGCTGTTCGTCGTTGCGTATTGCGCCGCAATGCTGTTCTATACGCACAAACTGAATAAAGTTTCAGTAAAACAGATAATGGCTGCGGAATGAGTAGTATTAAATAAAAATTAAAGTATCATTAGAATTTAGGTTATAAGCGCTCTTGTTATTGACATACTATGCAATACGTGGTATTATGTATTCAACAGTATAGTTGATGTGAGGAGCGTATTTTTTATGTTTAAATATTCGGATAGCGGAGGCGGAGAATGGACGCACAATTGAAAAAGGGTTTGTTGGAGCTGTGCGTACTTGTGTCGCTGAAGAAAGAAGAGAGTTACGGATACAAGATAATCAGCGACATTTCGCCGTATATAGAGGTCAGCGAAAGTACGCTGTATCCCATACTCAAGAGGTTGGAGGCTACTGGCTGTCTGACTACGAGGACCAAGGAACACAACGGCAGGTTGCGCAAATACTACATGATAACCGAGTCGGGTAAACGCAAGATAAAGGAGTCGATAGGCGATCTTGACGAGCTTCGAAGGGTGTACGAATTCATTTACCGTGAGGGTAGGTAGGCTGTTATGACAAAATACGAATGGGAAAAAGAACTTAAAATGAATATTCACAGATTGCCCGACGACGAAATACAGCGCGTAATGGACTATTACGGCGAACTGTTCGAGGATAATATCGAACGCGGCAAGTCCGAGCGCGAAATTATTTCTGAGTTCGGCAATCCCGTGGACGTTGCGGATAGGATACTGTCCGAGTACGACGGGGAACTCAAGCCGGAAAGCGTGTTCGACACGCCGCCGAAGATAGGAGACGGCGTCGATCGGAATAAATCCGACAAAAGTACGACGGACGTGTTCGGCGAGTATCCGGACGATAAAAAGAAAGACGCTTGCGCGAACAACACCGCTTCATCCAGATTATCCTCTG
>CATKFJ010000249.1 GCA_949747725.1 uncultured bacterium | reverse complement strand
ATAACGTCGGGGCGCATATAAGCAACCCCCATTTCAAACACGTGCGATTTGTCTATTCCGCTTATAATATCGGTACATATGCCCACATCGAGAGTAGGAGCGCCGCTTATACATGACGCTATTTCGAATTTCTCGTCACACAGCAATACGCAATATCCGCGTTCGGACAATAGCCTGCAAAGATCGCGCAACACCGTAGTTTTTCCCGCGCCCGGAGGCGAAACTATCAAAGTATTTTTTATGCCGCCGCCGACGGTAACTTTTGCAAACAGCGTAGACGCACACCCCTTTATCTCATGAGGAACGCGAATATTGACCGACACAAAATCCTTTATTGCTGCAATGTTTCCGCCTACGGTAACGCCGCTGCCGCAGACTCCTATCCGTATTCCGCCTTCAACCGAAACATATCCGCGTTTAAGCGTTTCGGTAACGGTATAAAGCGAATGATCGCACGCGCGCATTACTATTCTTTCAGCCTCGCCTGCTTCGGCAATAAACGCCGCGCTTCTATCTTTTGTGATTCCGCTTTCGCATAAGTAATAATAACTGCCGTCGTAGCACACACGAACGGGCGCGCCGTTATTTACGCGCACCTCGTAAAGTTTATCTATGAACAGCCTTGTTTTCAATACGGCAACAAGCTTGTCCGGCAATAGCCTAAACAATCCTTCCATACCGTTATACTTATGGCGAAAATCAAAATAATATGTTAATTTCGTTTGACTTAAATCCTAATGCGTGATAATATATATTAAGTTTAATAAATAATTTCTCCGAGGTAAAAATGAAGATATCGACTTTCTAATCGAATAAACATAAGCGCGCAACATTGTTTTGTTGTACGTTTATGCACGCGTAAGGAAGTTATTATCTTATATATTGCATTATTTGCGCTATGAGTTAAACTTTCTCACGGCGTTTTTTGTTGTTTTAATTTTATTATAATATACGGAGAACCACTATATGTCAGAAATAAAAGTCAGAAATCTATCGTTCTCATACGACGGCGGAATTACCGACGTTTTCGATAACGTCAGTTTCAGTATAGACACGTCTTGGCGACTCGGCTTTGTTGGCAGAAACGGCAAAGGCAAAACCACGTTTTTAAAACTGTTGCTCGGAGAATACGAATACCGCGGTCAAATTATAACCGACACCGTGTTCACCTACTTTCCGTTTTCGGTCAAAGACAGATCCAAAACCACTTACGAAGTTATACTCGAAGCGTGCCCCGACGCCGAAGATTGGAAGATATACCGCGAAATAAACAAACTGAACGTCGATTCAGACGTATTATTCCGCCCGTTCGACAGTCTTTCGGGCGGAGAACAAACCAAAACGCTTATGGCTGCGATGTTCATAAACAACGACAAGTTTTTGCTTCTCGACGAACCGACGGATCACTTAGACGGTTTGGGACGTAAAGCAGTATCCGAATACCTATCTGCTAAGAGCGGTTTTATAGTAGTTTCACACGACCGCGCCTTCTTAGACGGGTGCGTAGATCATATTCTTGCCATAAACAGAACGAATATCGAAGTGCAAAACGGTAACTTTTCGTCGTTCTTGGAAAATTTCGAACGCACGCAAGAATTCGAACGCACGCAAAACGCGCGACTTAAAAAGGATATCAAACGACTTAACGATGCGGCAAAGCGCACGGAAGCTTGGGCGCAAAAAACAGAAAAAGAAAAGTCGCGAAGCACCGGCGATAAAGTCATGGGAACACGCATCGATAAAGGTTATGTCGGACACAAAGCCGCCAAACTAATGCAACGTGCAAAAGCTACCGAAACGCGCATACAAGCCGCGGTAGAACAAAAATCACGGTTATTGCGCAATACCGAGTACAGCGACGAGCTAAAACTCCGTCCGCTGACGACAAAAGCCGAACGGCTTGCATCGTTTAAAGACGTACAAGCAATTTACAACGATTGCGCCGTTGGTTCGCCAGTAAAATTCGATCTTATGCGCGGCGACAGGATCGCGCTCGACGGCAAAAACGGGTGCGGAAAAAGCAGTATCGTAAAATTGCTTGCAGGCGTTCATTCCGAGCATACGGGGGAACTAAGGATCTCCTCGGGACTGAAAATTTCGTACTTGCCGCAATCTATCGGTTTTCTGTGCGGAACGTTATCCGAATTTGCAAAAGACCGTCGAATAGACGAAAGCCTGTTAAAAACCATACTGAGAAAACTCGATTTCACGCGAGATTTGTTCAACGAAAATATCGGCTCTTTTTCCAACGGACAGAAAAAGAAAATTTTGCTTGCCGCAAGTCTTTGCGAAAGCGCGCACGTGTATGTTTGGGACGAACCGTTAAACTTTATAGATATATACTCGCGCATACAAATAGAACGGCTCATCCATGAATTTCAGCCTACGATGGTCTTTGTGGAACATGACGACGCATTCAGGCAAGCGGTAGCGACGCGAGTAATAGAACTGTAAACTAATTTCCTATTTAACGCGTTCTGTCAAATCGCCGATATCGCACAAATGCGAAACCGAGTCCTTTTCGGTTATCGTTCTTATCACACGACATGGATTTCCTGCGGCAAACGAATTGTCCGGAATATCTTTGACCACTACAGAGCCCGCGCCTATCACACAGCCGGAACCTATTTTCGCTCCGGCAAGAACTGTCACATTTCCGGCTATCCAACAGTTATCCCCTATGACTATCGGCGCGCCGTATTCCTTATCGGTAAAATAACCTTTATCGCTTTTATAAATATTTCGCTCTTGCCATCTTAACGGGTGTTTGGGCGCAAGCAACGAAACATTGGGACCGACAAAAACATTGTCGCCGATGACTATAGGACAAACATCGAGAACAGTGAAATTAAAGTTTGCATAAAAGTTTTTTCCGATTTTCGTAAATGCGCCGTAATCGAAATAAATAGGTCCTTGCAAGTATAATCCCTCACCGTGATCCGGCAGCAGATCGTTCAATAATCTTTCTCTCAGCTCCGAGTCATCCTCGAAAGTATCGTTATAACGTTTGCAAATATTGTGCGCGTTTTTCCTCAATTCGAGCAGATCCTTATCGTTGGGATCGTATATTTTGCCTGCAAGCATTTTTTCTTTTTCAGTCATGCTTTATCTCCTAACTGATAATTTAAGAAAAGCGCGACTAAACGCCACGCTATTCTCGTATCGAAAGCTTACCGAATACTTTTTTATTTAATTCGATAAAGCCTATATTTTATATAGATTAACCTAAATTATTTAACGCGTTCCATGTATGTTCCGGTACGGGTATCGACACGGATCTTATCGCCTATATTGACGAACAGCGGAACGCCTATAGTATAGCCGGTTTCGAGCGTTGCCGGTTTGTTGCCGGGTTTGCTCGTATCGCCCTGTATTCCGCCCTCGGTATCGGCAACCGTAAGTTCTACGAAGTTGGGCGGCTCTACCGCAAACGGCGCGCCCTTGTACGACGAAATCGTAACATTCATTTCTTCTTTGATGAACTTAAGCGCGTCCTCACAGATATCGTGATTCAACGGAAGCATGTCAAATGTTTCGGCATCCATAAAGTAATACAGATCGCCGTCACTGTACGAATACTGATACTCGCGTCTGTCGATATGCGCCTCTTCGTATTTATCGGACGGATTGAACGTATTTTCGAGGACTTGTCCCGTGATAACGTTCTTGATCTTAGTGCGAACAAACGCAGATCCTTTGCCCGGTTTTACGTGTTGAAATTCGACAACGGTATAAACTTTACCGTCCATTTCGAATGTTGTGCCTTTGCGGAAATCTCCTGCCGAAACCATATAAATCCTCCTCGGAATAAATTACTAATTAAAATTTTAAATACAGAGTTTTTTATCGTAGCTCGTAATATTTACAACGCCGTCTTCTTTTACGACAAGCATATCTTCTATACGCACGCCGCCGAGACCGGCTATGTATATTCCCGGCTCTGCCGTAATTATCATATTGGGCTGAAGTACTGTGTGCGAGTTAGAACCCACTCGCGGTTCTTCATGTATATCCACACCCACGCCGTGACCGAACGAATGACCGAAGTTATCGCCGTAGCCGTGCGACGTTATGTATTCGCGCGCAAGCGCATCCGCGTCGTGGCACGTCATGCCCGCTTTGATATTCTTTATAGCGTATTCTTGAGCGTTCTTTACGATATTATATACTTCCGTAAGCTGCTGTCCGGGGTTGCCCAAACAGAAAGTACGCGTCATATCGGAACAGTATCCGTTGTATTTTGCGCCCATATCAACCAAAATCAGCTCGTTTTTATCGAGTTTTTTATCAGACGGATGGTGGTGCGGCTGTGCCGTATTTTCACCGAACGCGGTTATTGTTTCAAACGAATACTTTTCGGCGCCGCCGATAACCATTTCATAGTTTATTTCAGCCATAAGCTCGCGTTCGGTCATTCCTGCTTTGGCATGCGACATAGCGCGTTTAAGCGCGCCTTCGGCAATCTGCTGCGCGGTTTTGATAAACGATATTTCCTCTTCCGTTTTGACTGCGCGCTTTGCTTGTATCGCAGCTTCGGACGGTTTAAGTTTAAAACCGGCAAGCGCGGTTTTAAAAGCCTGAAACTCGTCTATATACATTTTTTCGCCGTAGCCGACAGTCTTTGCTCCGAGCTTAGTCAGCACCTCGGCTATCTTTGCATAAAACTCCGCATAGTTTGTTATCACGATATCGAAATCATGTACTTTTTCGCGCGCTTCCGATTCGTATCTGAAATCGGTAATAAATACGTTGCTATCCTTACTTATTACTACCGCACCGAACGAAGTTTCGAAATGCGTAAAATAAAAACGGTTCGACTCGTCCAATACGACAAACGCATCGATCTTTGGATTATTTTCGAATAAATCGACTGTAACCATAGCAAACTGCTCCTTCTTCGGATATTATATCATTAAAAAGCGTCAAAAGCAAGCTTTTGAAATATGTTAAGTATTTTTATGCATTTTTTTCATAGCAAGCGCATCGTCCGACATAGTTCCGCTACTTTCGCAAACTATATACGGCGACATTTTATATTCATCGAACAGTTCGGCAAGCGGCGCATATTCAGGTCCGTATTTATCGTCGGCAAACGTCAAATGGCGTATCTCGCCTTTATCGCCGTACTGTATTTTGGAATAATGCACGTGCATAACCGACGCTTTATAAACTCCTACCTTTTCGACCGT
>CATKFJ010000248.1 GCA_949747725.1 uncultured bacterium | reverse complement strand
GCTTTATCGGTGAAGTTGTCGTTATAATCGGAAACGACCGCTTTCAACCAATATTCGTCCGCATCGCTCGGAAGTCCGCTCGTCCAACCCGTATCGCTTGCATTGGGAACGTTATTATCCGACTTGACAATGTGGTAATACGCGACGTTGCCTACATATCCGTCCCTTAACGACGCAATGCCGCGATCGAAAACATCGCCGTATGTAAGCGTCGTAAGCGACGGGAGCTTGATATACGGATCGGCAAGATCGGTATCGTCCGTATCTTTGCCTATGACCCATTCGTACTTATAAACGCCATCATTTGCGGAAACGCCGCTCGCCCATTTATAATTATCACCGTCCACAAGCAAGAACGATATGGGATACGATTTTGCGTTTATAGCATCGAATCTGCTGCCGTTTGCCGTTTGCACGACGCCGCCCGAGTAAGTTGCACGAACGACGGCTGTGTCATAAACAAATTCTATCGTCTGCGTTTTACCGTTATACGTATCGGGTACGTCGCCGAGAACGGTAGGAGCGTCGACCGCCTTCCGCTCGACGGTAAACACGTAATATTTCGTTTGCGATGTCGAGTCGTGGAATGCGCGCAGAATATAATATCCGGCGTTAAACATGGCGACAGACGATACGAACGCATCATGATCGAGCCCAACTATATCCGAACTGTCGAATCCGCCGAAATCCCCCTTACCGATGTAATTGTCTATATCGGAATCATCGGTGACGCGCGCATAAGCGAAACTTACGCCCGTTACCGCCTCGCTACCGTTGATCGTAACGATCGGAGAAGTCGGAGTTTCACGGTATACAAAGTCCTTTACGTACACCGTCATCGTAACGTTCTCGCTTGTAACGATAAAGCTGCTTTCTATGACCGTGCCCGTACGGCTAATAAATATATAGTTATGCGTAGCCTCGTCTTTTAGGCTGAAGTTTACGGTATACGTACCGGCCGCAACGCCGAAATACACTCGCAGCCTGCCGTTCGAATCTATAGCGTAATACTCGTCGGCAGTGCCGTTATCGCCCATTTCGATGTATTTACCGCTACCGCCGTACTGTGCGTAAAACATAAACGAATTTATCTTCATTATATCGTCTATGTAGTTTTCTATATAGTTTTCGAGCTCGACGTTTTCGGCGTCAGTGGAAACGCGCGTATTGTGCCAACCGAGATCCGCCTCGTCTATACTGCGCTTTTCGACAGAAAAGCCGAGCGTCAACTCAAGTCCGTTTACAAACGTGTAGTTGCCGCTTGCGTCCAAACTTACCGTCACCCTGTAATCGCCGACGCGCGTGGGCGCGGCTTTGGCGGTTTGATTATACAACGAATTGGAAACCGTGTTATACGAAAGATCGTATACGGGCAAGTATGTTTGCACCTCCGTGCGGTTAAGCCAATCGGAAAACGTTATAGGCGCTTCATGTGCTTTACCGTATACGCCGCCGTGATAACCGTCTGCGGCTTTTTCGAACGTAACGTTTTGCGTCGTTGCGTTTACGGTAAGCTTTGCTATCGTAAGCTCGCTATCGACGAACTCCGTTATCTCGTAGTTTAGGAACTCCGTAGCGTCGCCGCCGTTTAACGCAAATATCTTTACCGTATATTTTTCCTGTGTAGTGCTTTCCCATGCCGCATAAGATTTTAAGCCGCACATAACGGTGTACGCAAGCTTTCCTCCGCCGTTCTTGACAAGAATATCCAAAAAGTTCTCGCCGTTTTTCATTCCGTCTACGGCATACTTCATAATGCCGCTGTAATCGAGCGGAACATCGTCGCCGTAAATTACGGAATAGCCGTCCGCCTTGCCGTCGGCAGCCTTTGTGTTGGCATAGAGCGTAAGCGGCGCTTTGCGTATCATAAACACGGGCGCATCATCGGCGTTCCATTCTATGCGGTTTTGAGTTACGCCCGTCGCGGTTTTGTTAGTAACAAAATTTATCTTGTAATTTTTTGCGGTGCTCTCGACCGTCATGCCGTAGCCCGAAGTGTTATGATCTACCGCAGAAACGGGAAGAGTAAGCTTAACGTCGAGATCTTTGCGAGCGTCACCGGACGAACCGAAAGTATCGGATTCGTTTACAAATATAAATTTATCTATGTTTTCGGCAAAACGTTGCGCAAGACATGCTTGAGTGCGCGTATAATCGCCCTCGTAATAGCACCACGCCGCGTCGTTGTTATCGTCATAACCGACTACCGTTACCGTGACGTTGCGTTGTACGACATCCATTCTACCCGATTCCACAGTCACCGTCACGTTGTTCGAGCCGGAACACACGGGAGTTATATACCGCATTTCACCGGCGTTTACCGCAGGCGAATAATCGTCGGATTTAAACGTTACGGGATGATCGATCAAATAGTTTTCTAACGTATCTGCGGTTAGCATTTCCCAAGACTGCGACACACCGTCTACCGTTGCCTGCATTTCGGACGACTCGGTATAATCGAATCCGCCGAAACGGTCGGTCGCATTCGACAAAACGGGCAGATCGGTGCCGTATTCTATAGTAGTATTGTCAGCCTTTATATTAAGCGTAGTTTTGTAGATCTCGAACGTGTGCTGCGAATCATCCGAAACGGGTTTATAGTTATCGTTATCGAGATGCGCATACGCCACATATCTGCCGACTTCGGTCACGCCTTGCGTGCCGACGCTATCGGAACCGCCCTCGTTAAAATATTCGAATTCCACGTTGATATCGGGGTCGTCGTCGATCACGGCTTTATAGTAGTTGTACGCGCCGCTGTAAAACGCCGTGCCTATCTCTTTGTCTTTGTCCTTATGGTAAACGCCCAAATAATTGATTTTAAGCGTAGCTTGGTTTATCGTATACTTACCGGCGTTATTTTCGTTGCCCTGCGTGATAACCCCGTCCGAAGTTTCGTTCATCTCGCAATCGCGGAAATATATCACGTAGTTTTTCTTGGCAAAATCATCGACATACTTCGCATAAATGGTATATCCGCCTATAACACCGTTTTCTATGATAACGTTGTTGGTGTTTATCGACGGGTTACTATTGGAAAGGGCTTGCGTATAAAGCGCTATAATATTCTGATCGGCGTTACCGTATATCTTACCGGTTTGATGTTCTACACCGTAAAACGATCCGCCGACTATAAGGAACGTCAAAGTCCGGCCGCTCGTTTCGTTTTGCAGATTATAAGTACTCGACTTGTTTTCTATACTTATTGTCACCTCGCGCGGCGTTACTCTAAGTTCGGCGTTTACGTACGTTACATTGTAGTTTTCCGATTGCGCGCCCGAAACCGTAATATCGTAACCGCCTACTTCGTCGCCTACGGTATAATTTGTCGAGAACCCGATCGTACCGTCTACGGCATCGGCAATGCCGTCACGCACGGCGTCCGCGCTTGTGCTGTTTAGCGCCAAGCCTTCGTACTTTCCGACAAACATATCACCCGTGACCGTATCGCCGTATTGCACCGATATTCTTTCAGCAGAAACGACGAGATCGCGCTTATCCACTTTGAAGTACCACGACTTGTTGAGCGCCGAATAATTGTCCGTTTTAGGCATATAAACTTCGATACGATAGTCGCCGGCATTCATAAGTCCGTTTTCGAATGCCGCGGCAAACAACGCCGCCGCAGAATCGGCAGTCACGATCGCATTGACTCCGCCGTAGTTAAACAGTTTAAAAGTAAACGCATTATCGGCGGAATCAGTCAAACGCTTCAACTTAGATTCAGGCTCGGTGACCTTTTGACCGCCGTCTTTATTGTATCCGTCCGCGTAAAGACCTTTTTCTTTATCGTTTCCGAAAAGCCCGTACACCCACGCGGTATCCATATTCGCCGAATAAACTTCGTACTGATTGCCGTTGGCAAATTTAAACCCGATATCGAAAGAGTTTGTAGCGAACGTTATATCCACAGT
>CATKFJ010000247.1 GCA_949747725.1 uncultured bacterium | reverse complement strand
TTATATAAATGATTAGTAAAGAGATGCGCTTTATTAACGTTATAATTGAAATATCAAGTAAAAGGAGACAAGAACTTATATGGATATCGAACAACTTAAAATCGATGCGAAAAACGGTGACGCGGCGGCGCAGTGTTCGTTAGGCAAGATTTTGTTGCGTATAGATTACGACGGTACGGAAGCAGACGAAAACATAGACGAGGGTATTAAGTTGCTAAAAAGCGCGGCAAATAAAGGTTGCGCGGAGGCTGAGTTTAATTTAGGGTTATGCTTTCTTTATGGACGCGGAGTAGACGAAGATTATGCGGAAGCGTTTAAATATACCGTTTCCGCGGCGCAAAAGAACTATGCACGCGCTCAAAACAACGTAGGCAATTTTTACGAGAGCGGTATAGGAGTCGATAAGGACGAGAATGCGGCTTTCGAATGGTATAAAAAGTCAGCCGAACAAAACAACGCTATCGGACAATTGAATGTGGGTAATTGCTATAAGGAAGGAATAGGGGTAAAGCGAGACTTTTCCGAAGCTCTTAAATGGATGAAGCTTTCCGCGGAGCAAGGTAATGCCGACGCGTTGTTCGAGGTCGGAAGTTTTTACGACAACGGTTACGGCGTAAGACGCGACGCAAAAGAGGCGTTTGGATGGTATAAAAAAGCCGCCGAACAAAATCACGGTAAAGCGATGTGTTATGTCGGCTATTGCTATCAGTACGGCGACGGCGTTGCCCGAGATCTTCAAGAACCCGTTAAGTGGTATAAGGCTTCTATGGAACAAAAATATTTTCAGGCTTTCACCAATATGGGGTATTGTTATCAGTACGGCGAGGGCGTGAAAAAGAATATGGATGCGGCGATCTTGATGTACCGTGCCGGTGCGGAACTCGGCAGCACCGACGCACTTTATAATCTCGGTATCTGCTATTCTTACGGCTACGGTGTTGCGCAAAACGATGAAGAGGCTGCTAAATTCTTCCTTGCAGGAGCAAATGCCGGTTGCGACAAATGCCAATTCAGGATCGGGGTTTGTTACGGATGCGGCGAAGGCGTGGAAGAGGATGTAAACAAAGCTATCCGATATTTAACCCTTGCAGCCGAGAGTGGTAACGACGACGCAATGTATTCGCTCGGTGAACTTTACGAAAACGGTATGGGTGTTGAAGAAGATATAACCAAAGCTGTTAAATTCTATAAAGCTGCTGCGGCGGAAGGCAATGACGACGCAATAAAAAAACTGAAAAAAAGAAAATTCAAAAGTTACATATAAGCAAAGAGTATAAATAATAGTAAAAAAGCGGTATCTTATGCATTGTAATATATTATGTATATGTTAAAGCGTATAGGCACAACATCCTCGTAATTGTGCGTATATTGAGTGTATATGAAACATTGAACATAATTTATACGCGATTTGAGCATAAATAGAGAAATTACAATATAATTGCTTGTAAAAATTCGGCATAAAAAGGTATATACGTTTGACAAATGTCGCTTAACGGGGTATAATAAATAATGATTATCGGCTTGGTTTAAAGACAAAGGCGTCTCCCATAGCCGATATCGTCATTGTTAAAATCTGACGACAACCAATATTCAGACATGAATTATACCGATTTACTAATCGTAATTGCTTGAATACAAGCGAACACTGCGTGAGGATCTAAAATGACTTTAACTGCCCGAAAATCATTGACCAAAAAAATAGTACTGTTGATAGCGATCGCGTTATCGGTATTTGTTTTGGCTTTACAGTTCGTTTCCGTGCCGGTATTGAGTACGAGGAATGCGGTTTCGCCCGATCAGGATTCGGACGAAATGAACGGAGTATCCGCAAATTATTTGCCTGCCGGCAATAATTTGGACGGACTTGCCGTAACGCGCGAAGATTTGATTTCTTCCGACGGAAACGCAAACCGCAGATTGCCCAAAGTGAACGATACCGTATCCGTTATCGTCACGCTTGAAGGCACGCCCATGATGAAATATGCTACCGATCACAACCTTACGGTAGCTCAGGCTTTCGAAACGGTAGGCGGTAAGGATAATTACGAAAAGCTCAACTCGGTGCGAGAGTCTGCGCTTGTGGGCATTTCCAAATACCTTAAAGAAACGCGCTATAACTATACTACGGTTATTAACGCATTTTCGGCTGATGTACGCTATGGCGATATTGCCAATATAGAGAGCAATCCGTATGTAAAACAGGTAATACTTTCCGATACTTACGAAGCGCCTAAAGCCGTTACCGAGAACCATGTAAACGTTTACGAAACGGGTATTTTCGATTCTTCCGATGTCGGATATGACGCAACGGGGACGGCCGTTGCCGTTGTAGATACGGGTACCGATTATACTCACGAAGTTTTTGATATGGAACTCGATCCGGAAAAAGTGGCTATGACTAAGGATGACGTTGCCGCGGTCGTGCCGCTTCTTACCGCTACTTCGCAATCGCAAGCTAAGGGCGATAGTATAGATGAGGACGATCTTTATCTTAAAACCAAATTGCCGTTTAAATACGACTATGCGGACAGCGATATAAATGTTTATCCGAGCAGTTCTCACGGAACGCACGTAGCCGGCATTATTGCCGGTAAGTCCGATAAAATAACGGGCGTGGCGCCGGGCGCTCAGATTGCAACGTTCAAGGTGTTCTCCGATTACCGTTCGGGTGCGTCTACGGAATGGATACTTGCAGCATTGAACGATTGCGTCGTTTTGGGGGGTGACGCTATAAATATGTCGCTCGGTACTTCATGCGGTTTCTCGCGCGAAGTAGATGAAGAAGGCATAAACGAGATCTACGACGCTATAAACGACGCAGGTATATGCTTGGTCGTTGCGGCAAGCAACGATGCGTCGTCGGCGCAGGCGAGTACTTGGGGCAATACCAATCTTGCATCCAATCCCGATTCGGGTACGGTCGGTTCGCCCGGTTCGTATACCGCATCGCTTACGGTTGCGTCCGTAAGCGGCGTTAAAACCAGATATTTCATGGTAGAAGATAAAGAAGTTTATTTTGCGGAATCGCGCCTTGTCGGTAAAACCGATTCAAACGATTTCGTAAACGAGCTTTTGGGCGATAAAGAGGAAGGCGAATATGAGTTTGTCGTTATCCCCGGTATCGGTCTTCAAGTAAATTACACGGGACTTGACGTCAAAGGCAAGATCGCCGTTATCAAGCGCGGTAACAATTCGTTCGAGGATAAAGTTCGTATAGCGCGCGACAACGGCGCTATAGCGGCTATTGTATATAATAACATTTCCGGTACAATAAGCATGTCTGTCGGTACGGTCAAAACCATACCGAGCTGTTTTGTAACGATGGATCTTGCCGCGCCGCTTGTCGAACTCGGTACGGGTACCGTCAAGATTTCCAAATCGTATCTCGCCGGTCCGTTCATGTCCGACTTCTCGAGTTGGGGATGTTTGCCCGATCTGACGCTTGCCCCCGATATAACCGCACACGGCGGAGAGATATATTCGGCTGTTGCCGGCGGCAACATGTACGACAAGATGAGCGGTACGTCGATGGCAAGTCCCAATATGGCCGGAGCGCTTATTCTTGTTCGTCAGTATGTAAAGGAAAATCATCCCGAATACACGACAAGTCAGATCCGCGACGAGTCGTACAGCCGCATGATGAGTACGGCTACTATCGTGAAGAACGAGCAGGGCAATCCGTATTCGCCGCGCAAACAGGGCGCCGGAATTGCGGATATTGCGAATTCGGTAAATACCAAAGCTTATTTGACCGTGGACGGCTCCAATAAGCCTAAGCTTTCGCTCGGTGACGATCCGTCGCGTTCGGGCGAATATACGCTTAACTTTAATTTGGTAAACACTTCTCAAAATGCAGTCAGCTATTCGCTTGGTGCATACGTCATGACGGAAAGCATGTCGAGCGACAATATAACCGTTGCCGAAAAAGCGTATATGTTTGACGATACGACTAACAGTTATTCGGTTAAAGCCACAAAAGGCAATGCCGTGCTTAACGGCAATTCCGTTACAGTCAGCGGTTACGGCGAGGCTGCTATAACAGTCAAAATACAGTTGAGCGCCGCAGACAAAGCATATCTGAATAAACTGTTTAAAAACGGTATGTTTGTAGAGGGGTATGTGCGTCTTAACAGCGCCAACCTCGACGGTATCAATCTTAATATGCCGTTCCTTGCTTTCTACGGCGATTGGAGCGATGCGCCCATGCTCGATGTAAGCGCTTACGATGTTGGCGCGTCCGAGGCGGACGATTCGATACTCGAAGAAGATAAGCTTGTTGCGGATGTTTACGGCACTATCCCGATGGCCGGTTTCTATTCGGCTACTTCCGTCGATCAAACGTCGTATTGGGGTATGGGATCGT
>CATKFJ010000246.1 GCA_949747725.1 uncultured bacterium | reverse complement strand
GACTTGATCGATTCCGCTAACTTTCGACGTTCCTGCTTGGTTATGGAATTTACTTGACGGTCCTTGGAAATATCGGACTTTTTTATTATAAACTGTATTATCGATTTTGGCAAGAGCATATCAAGCGAATTTTTGAATTGCTTGTTCTTTTGTTCTCCGAAATCCCGTAAAAGCCTGTTATCAAGTTCTTCTACCGTCATAGCCGGTTTTAAATCTATACGGATCGCAAACGGATAACTGCGTCGCGCCGTATATGCGGAAAGAGTTAATATTACGGGGCCGGAAACTCCGCTGTCGGTAATCATCATATCTCCGAATATCGGTTTCACCCCGTCCGCACAGACTGTTACGTTTTTAAGCGTAAGCCCCTCGGCAGACGACAAATCTTCTTTCGTATACAACGCAACGAGCGACGGCACGGGCGTGACCACATTATGCCCCATACTTTTTATAAATTCATACGAACTTCCGTCCGAACCCGTAGACGAATAACTCATACAGCCCGTACACATTATTACGCGGTCGAATTTTTCTTTACCGCCTATAAACTTAATCGTAAACCCGTTATTATCGGGTACGATTTCCCTAATCTCATGGAAAAGCCGTACATCCGCATTGTTTGCGGTTGCATATCGATGCAACGCTTTGGTTACATCGCTTGCTTTATCGGATTGAGGAAAGGCACGTCTTCCGCGCTCGACTTTCGTTTTGCACCCGTTGGAATTAAGGAGTTTTACTGCGTCTTCGGGCGCAAATTTAGATAAAGCCGAACGCAAAAACGGAGCGTTGTTAACCACATTCCGCAAAAAAGTTTCGCTGTCGCAAACATTGGTAAAGTTACAACGTCCTTTGCCCGTAATATAAATTTTCTTGCCTATTTTATCGGTATGTTCGAAGAGTACTACATCCGCGCCCAAGGCACTGCCTGCTGCCGTAAGCCCCGCCGCGCCTCCGCCGATAACAGCTATTTTCATAATTTATACTTCCTATCTTTTAACATATCGAGCATGCGATATTCCGTGCGGTCTATCATCAGCGGTGTTATGGTTATATAACCGTTCAACCCCCAAAACTCATCGGAGTCCTTGTCAAGCAACGAATAATCTCGGTATCCGCTCGGAATATATGTATCGCCGCTTTGCTTATCGTAACCGTCGATAAAAGTTTCCTGAGTGTTCATTTTTACGACTTTTACGCCTTGCGGATCACCTTTTGGAAAGTTAATATTTAATATGGTTTTCGGTAAAAGCTCTATTTCCATTAACAACGATAAATTATTTTTTATAAACCGCGCATACCTCGATAACCGTTCTTTATCGGCTTTATGGTCTATTGCCGAAAGCGCGATCGCTCTCAAGCCCGAATGTGCGGCATCTACAGCCGCGGACACAGTGCCCGAATACCAAATATCGCTACCCAAATTTTCGCCTCGGTTAATTCCCGAAATTACCAAATCCGGTTTTTTAAAGACACAGTTACGCGCGAACTTTACGCAATCGACAGGAGTTCCGCCAACGGCATAAACGTCATAGCCGTAACCCTCTATTTTTTTGCATGTCAACATGTTCGGTTTCAACGTCAACGAATGCGACGCTCCCGACCGTTGGTAATCGGGAGCGACAACAGCTATCTCATTATCGTCTTTAAATAAATCGGCGACGGCATGCAATCCTTGCGAATCGTAGCCGTCGTCGTTTGTAAAAAGTATTCTCATATAGGTTGGACTTGATTGTCTTTGTCGTAAATGACTTTATCGATACCGTGAAGGCGTGCCTCACGCTTTTTAAAGAACGGTATCGCAAGCTGAGGGAACAGTGCGTACGTCAAAACGTCTTCTTCCTGAATGGCATACTCTTCGATCTCTTTCTTATACACGTCAAGCTCGGGCGCGAGCTTATCCGCAGGGCGGCATGTAATACGCGGCATATCGCCTATTATCTTTTTAACTATCTTAGCGTCAGGCTCTACGGGCAACTTGCCGTATTCGCCTGCTACTACGCCCTTGGTTTCCTTAGTGACCGTTTTGTAGCGTTCGCCGTTAAGCACGTTAAGAACGGCTTGCGTTCCCACTATTTGCGATGACGGAGTTACAAGCGGCGGATACCCCATATCCGCTCGTACGCGCGGCACTTCTTCCAAAACTTCTGTAAGTCGGTCCGACGCATTTTGTTGCTTTAACTGACTTATAAGATTACTTAACATTCCGCCGGGAACTTGATAAATAAGCGCATTGACGTC
>CATKFJ010000245.1 GCA_949747725.1 uncultured bacterium | reverse complement strand
GCTGTTTTGCGGATAGCAAAGCTTATGCGGAATACTGCGCGCATTTGAGCGACGAATTGTCGCCGCTGTCCGGGCATATAGTTATCAAAGGTCAGACTCATACCGTTGCAGAGCTTTACGGCAATAAGTACGCGGTATTTTCTACGGGCTGGGGTAGCGGCAGATTTCGTTGCTATGTCGGTTACGACGCCGACGGCGCCGCGACGGCGGTTATCGCCGATTTCGGAATGATCGATTATCCCGACGACAGATCGGTCGTGGAAATACAAGTAGACGAAACGGCGCTCGGTCAGTATGTGTACGATCCGGAAAAGTCGGAATCGGAGAACAATATCGCGCGGTGGACGCACGCTTTGAGGCTGGCGGTGGACAGCGCGGAAAAACTCAATGCGTACGCGCGGCGAGGGTATGCGTATCATTCGATAGGCGATACGGATGCGGCGCTCGACGATTATAACGCGGCTATAGCGTGCATTAAGGAAATATCGGACGCGTACAGCCGCAGACGCGTATGGTCGGTGTACGACAATGCCACGGAAATATACTGTGAGCGCGGCGACTATCAATCCGCCATTTCGCTGATGACCGACGCGCTCGATAATAATAACGATAATCTCAATACGGGAATGTATGTTAGGTTGATCGACCTTTATCTGCGCGTCAGTCGAGCCGATAAAGCGCTCGAGACGGCAGAACGCATGCTTGCGCTCAGAAGCGACGATCCTGTCGCTTATGTCAAATATGCCGAATGTTGCGTCGCGGTTACCGACTACCGATCCGCTGCGCGCGCGTACCGTACGCTTGCGACCGATTTTAAGTTGTTTGAAAACTTTTTCGATTGCGCGGCGTGCCTAATAGAGATCGGTGAGTACGATGAAGCGCGCTCCGCGCTCGAAAGTCATCCGGCTAAAGAAAGCTATGAGCAATATTGGTACTATAAAGCGTATATCGACTACAAAACCGGCAGTTGCATGAGCGCCGTGCATAACGCGACCCGTGCCGTAGATATAGATAAAGAATATCTGCCTGCGCTGTATCTTATAATAGACGCTCTGTCCGTACTGCATGAATATTACGACGTTGCGCGTTACGCCGAAGAATATAAAAAAATTCGACCCGATAACGAGTACGGTTATTGCGTTTGCGCCGAGGCGCATTTGATATTGGGAAATTTTACCGAGTGCGCCAAGAACTATTATTATCTTTACGACAAAATAAAACATGACGATAAGTATGCCGCTATCGGCGCGCTTGCGTGTTTGGCGTGCGGCGATAACAAGCGTTTTAAACGGTTATTCAAGAAACTGAAAAAGACGCGCAGTCCGTACGGCTACTGCGTGCTGTTCGGTTTATACTCCAATAATTACGTTCGCCGCGTGCGCAATATGTCGTTCGAGCGTATTGCGGACAAACTTGCCGTCGCCGACGATTTTCTGTTGCTATTGTCGATGTATTTATTGCGAACGGGCAATGCGAGGTATGCGGCGCAAGTGCTCGAGGCGTACAATAAATCCGGCTGCGCGTCGTACGACAGCATGGCGTTGCAACTGAGCGTTTGCGAGCGTTTGGGCGATAAGCAAGCGTTTCTCGTTCTTTTCGACAGCTATGTAAAAACATTCGTTGCCGGCGATATGACGGAAAACGATAAGCGCGCGCTTGCTTTAAGATTGATGGATCGCATAAAGCCGCATAAGGAGTGGTTGGGCGATATCAAATAAATCGGCTTGCCGCGCGTTATACCACAAAACACGGATATTGTCAATAGGATAGACAAAAATATTGTGCGAAAAATTTTCGGCATACTATTGATTTTCCGCCGCTCTCGGTATATACTAACATTGTAAGCGACCTATAACGGTCGGGCAATACTGCGATGATCCTGCGGTGTGCGAGATAAAGCCTTATTTATAACCTCAACTATTAAAAGGGATGGTGCGTACGCGTTGATATGTCGGGCCTCAGAAATTTTGGCGCAAGCCAAGCAGGGGAAGACAGACGACCGCGTCAGCCGACCCACCTGCCATAAGGCGGGTTTGAATACGGCTTATTTGTATCTACGGCACAGGCGGGATTTTTTTTATTGAAAAATCAAAGTTCGACTTTTATGCCGTTAAGCAGTTTTACGGCGTCGGGAATCACTTGCGGATCGGGACGCGTTCCGGCATTTTTGAAATCGAAACAATCGGCGAAAGAGCGTAGCGATTTTTCGGTCGATCTTAAATCGCGTTTTAGCGACGAAGTTAATGTCGCGCAAAACGTGTTTACGGATTTGCCGGCGTACTGCGCCGCGTCGTACAAACGTATCGAATGTTCTATGCAGTGGTGTGCCGCGCCGAACAGTTCGGGGAAGTCAGGTTCGTTTTCGAACATTTCGGCTACCGTAATAAAGTAGCGCGACATAGGTTCTTCGAGCGCGTCGCAGACAACGCAGCCGTAGTGTTTATAAAGCAGTTCGGCTGTTTTCTTTGCCGATTTTTTGTCCGCAGGCGGTTTGCTTAAAAGCTTATCGAGGGCATCTGCGCGCGTTTCGAGCTGAAGCGCAAGCCCGAGTTTGTTTTGCCCGGAGTACAGCGCTTTTATGTGCGTTTTGCAAAACCCGACGCGGTTGGATCGAACTCTGAAATCGGGATCCATAACGTTTTCATTCAGATACTGACCGATAACGCGTTTTTCGCGGTCGGCGTAGATTTTACATAACGGACAGTCCGTTTCGGTTTTGTATGCGTCCCAAATGGGCGCGGTCTGAATGTGATAGTGCATAATGTTCCTGCCGAAATAATATAATTAGACATGCCTATTATACTACGTTTAAGATCGAAAATCAAGGGTGTTTATGGACGACGATAGATATAGTGCGTATATCGTTTCGCGCCGAGGATCGAAACCGCATGCGTCGCGCCGCACGCAAAGGCGACGTTCGCACCGCGCTGCCGGATTGCTTATAACGGTGTTGCTTATACTTACCGCCGTTATATGCTTGTTGGTGTTCTTTTTGCCAAAACTAACAAGCCCGACGGGCGCAGACACGGCTATAGATTTCGGCGGCAGAACTTTTTACCTTCTCGCAACTGCCAAAACGGACGAGCGTGTGGCGGCGGAATTGCAAGCCAAGTCCGCGGCAGATCGCGGCGGCGCCGGATATGTGTATAACGACGGGAGCTACAACATTATAGCCGCGCTGTACGAAAGGGAGTCGGATGCCAAAACGCTTGTCACTGTCAATCAGGATTCGTATTATTTCGCGCTTTCAGTGCCTGCCGTCGCTTGCGGCGAAGGCGATAAGCGCGCGCTCGATTTCATCACCGGCGAACTGTGTGCTACGCTGTCCGAACTTGCGGTAGATCTCGATCGCGGCAATATAACGGAGGCGGCGGCGGAGCATGCCGTGTCCGTCGCTATGAATAAAACCGCGGAGATCGCGCTCGGTGTGGAAAACGAGCGACTTCATGCCGCGCTGACGGAAACGATAGAAAGCTCGCACCCAACCGACAGATCCGTTCTGTCGGGAGTGCGTTTTATTCAAGTACAGGCGATCGTTGCCGTTCGTGAAATATACGTTTGATCCGTAAGTCTTTGCTCCATTGCATAAATTTCGAAAAATTGTCGTTTAACTATTGAATTTATAACGAGATAGTGATACAATATTTAACGAGGCAGGTTTTATTATGTATAAAATTCTCGAAAAGGATTCGCTTAATCCAACTGTGTCGCGTATGGTGATAGACGCGCCGCGTGTGGCTAAAAAGGCTCAACCGGGCATGTTTATCATTCTTCGCGTGGACGAAGAGGGGGAGCGTATACCGCTCACTATCGCGGACTACGACAGAGATAAGGGAACGGTAACGATAATATATCAGATAGTAGGCGCAACTACGCATAAGCTCGACAGGTTAGGCGCAGGCGACTTTATATGCGATTTTGTCGGACCGCTCGGGCGTCCGTCGGAGCTTGACGGGCTTAAAAAGGTGGCGGTGATAGGCGGCGGCGTTGGTTGCGCCATCGCTTTGCCTACGGCAAAAAAATTGCACGAAACGGGCGCGGAAGTTCATTCCGTCATCGGTTTTCGAAATAAAGATCTCGTAATACTCGAAGACGAATTTCGCGCGGCGTCCGCTGTTTGTATGCTGATGACGGACGACGGCTCGGCAGGCGAGAAAGGTCTTGTTACCGACGCGCTTGCTCGGTTGATCGACGCCGGCAATAAATACGACGAAGTGATAGCTATCGGTCCGCTCGTCATGATGAAGTTCGTTTGCAAGCTGACCGAAAAATACGGTATAAAAACCACCGTATCTATGAATCCGATCATGATAGACGGCACGGGAATGTGCGGCGGTTGCAGGCTCACCGTCGGCGGAGAAATGAAGTTCGCGTGCGTGGACGGACCCGACTTCGACGGGCATAAGGTGGATTTCGACGAGGCGATGGAACGCGGTAGAATGTATGCGGCGTTTGAAAAACACGCATACGAAAAAGAATGCAACCTTCTTAAAGGAGGGAACTCGAATGGCTGACTTATCCAAGACAAAAAACGAAATGCCCGTTCAAGACCCCAAAGTGCGCGCGCATAATTTCGGCGAGGTCGCGCTCGGGTATACTGAAGAACAAGCCAAAGCCGAGGCGGCGCGTTGCTTGAACTGTAAGACCAAACCGTGTCAAAGCGGTTGTCCCGTCGGGATAGATATACCGAAGTTTATCGGTAAAATAATGGACGGCGACTATGAGGGCGCGTATCGGGTAATATCCGAATCGAGTTCGCTTGCGGCGGTTTGCGGCAGAGTATGTCCTCAAGAAACGCAGTGCGAGAGCAAATGCGTGCGCGGCAAAAACGGCGAACCCGTAGCGATCGGCAGACTCGAGCGGTTTGTTGCCGATCGTCATAACGCGCACAAACGCAACGGCTCATGCGCCGAATTCGTATCCAACGGTCACCGCGTTGCCGTTGTAGGGTCGGGACCGGCAGGGCTGTCGTGTGCCGGCGAGCTTAACAATCGCGGTTACGAAGTGACTGTTTTCGAGGCGTTACATACTGCAGGCGGCGTGCTTGTGTACGGTATACCCGAATTCCGTCTTCCCAAAAGGATAGTTGCCGACGAAATAGAAAACCTTAAAGCGCGCGGCGTTAATTTCGAACTCAATACGGTGATCGGGCGCACTTTGCTTATAGACGAGCTGTTCCAAGACGGGTACGACGCCGTTTTCGTGGGTAGCGGCGCAGGGCTTCCCAATTTTATGAATGTTCCGGGAGAGGAGCTTAACGGCGTGTATTCCGCTAACGAGTTTTTAACGCGCGTAAATCTTATGAAAGCTTACAGCCCCGATTCCGATACGCCGATAAAACACAGTAGGGCGGTTGCCGTTGTAGGCGGCGGAAACGTCGCTATGGACGCTACGCGTTGCGCG
>CATKFJ010000244.1 GCA_949747725.1 uncultured bacterium | reverse complement strand
TAGCCGCAGAAGCGGTAAAAGCAGTGGGAGCTAACGCGTTGAGCGGCTACGTTTGGACTACCGACGGGTTCTATCGCGAAACGCGAACGCGCATGAACGAAATGAAAGATAACGGTTGCATTTGCGTCGATATGGAATGTTCCGCGCTTCAGACGGTAGCGGATTACCGCGGCAAGCAGTTCTACACGTTTTTTATAACAGCCGACAGTTTGGCGGGCGACGCTTGGGAACCTAACGATATATTACGTTCCGAGATCACCGATCCCAAGTCCGCCGCGGTATGTGCGGCGGTAGGGCTTGCGCATAAATTGGCAAAGTAACAAATCAAATAAAAAAATCGCTGTCAAGCTTTGTTGCATGACGGCGATTTTTTTGTTACGCGAAAGCCCAGAATCCGAGATATACCATTAAAAGCGCGACAACAATGAAGAATATCGTCATTACCACGCCGCCGCGTATGCTCTGTTTGTAAGCAAGAACGGTCGTGCCGAGCGCGAGCGCCGTCGTTATGGACGACATTATATATGCCGCGATAGGCATGTTATAGTAAATAAAGAACGGGGTTATCGACGTAGCTACGAACAGCGTCAACCAGAACGCCCAAGTCCAGCCGCGGACCATTCTGCCGTTTTCGGTGTAAACGTTTTCGTTAAGCACCAAGAACAGCGCAAGTCCCAAGTGGAAGAACAGTACGGGCGGAAGCGCTATAACTACCCAGCGCGGAATAACGAACGGTAGTGCGCTTGTATTGGCAACACCGCCGAAAATACCCGAGCTGTAGGTTATCGCAAGCCCGAAACCTACCGTTGCGAGCACGCACATCAGGAACAGTGCAATGCCCGACACCCTTTTTTCATCTCTTACAACAACTGAATTATTCATAGTGATTTTAGTATTTCTCGCAATTTCGGATTTTATTCGCGTACGGCAAATATAATAACAGTCACTAAACAGTCCGATAAGACATATCATGGAATAGACAAGATCGCGGAGAAATAAAATGACGCTTGGACTGTGCATGATTGTTAAAAACGAAAGCGACGTATTGCGGCGTGCGCTCGACGGTATCGCTCACGTGGCGGACGAGATCGTTATTGTGGATACGGGATCGACCGACGGAACGGCGGATCTTGCGCGTGAGTACACAGACAAAGTGTTTTCGTTTGAATGGGCAAACGATTTCGCAGCGGCGCGCAATTTCGCATTATCTCATGTTACATCCGATTATTGGATGTGGTTGGACGCCGACGATACCGTACCCGAACGTACGGCGCGCGCCGTTAAAAAATTCATCGGTACCGCCGACGGCAGCGTAGACGTTGTGATGATGCCGTATGTGCTTGGATTTAGCGATAACGGCAAGCCGACATATTCGTTCTACCGCGAACGCATACTCAAAAACAGCCCCGAATTCTATTGGGAGGGCAGAGTTCACGAGGCGGTCGTACCGCATGGGAATATTTTGAGGTTGCCTCACGGGATAGTTCATGCCAAACCGCAAAAGCGCGTTTCGGGAACGCGCAATCTCGATATTTATACCGATATGAAGGTAAACGGCGAAAAGTTTACGCCGCGTGAAACCTATTATTATGCGCGCGAATTGTTTTTTAACGAGTATTATACCGACGCCGCCGCCGAATTCCGAAAGTTTTTGGACGCTCGCAACGGATTCGAAGTCAATAAACGCGACGCGTCGCTAATGCTTGCGCGCTGTTACAAACGTCTCGGCAATATCCACGGCGCGCTAAACGCATTGTTCGAAGGATTTATTTACGGTTTGCCTACAGGCGAAGCCTGTTGCGAACTCGGCGCGATCTATTTCGAAATGACCGATTATAGCCGTGCCGCATATTGGTATGAGCTTGCTTCGCGCTGTAAGCCCGATTCGGGTTCGGGCGCTTTTATTGATTACGACTGTTACGGGTTTCTTCCGTTCGTATGGCTGGCGGTGTGTTACGACAGGCTCGGAGATTTGAAAAAAGCATATCGCTATCACCGTCGAGCGTACAAGATCCGTCCGGATCATCCGAGCGTTTTAGCCAACTGCCGTTATTTCGAAAGAATGGGTTTTACGGACAGAAAAAATAACTAAGGCTTGTACGGTTTATTGCCGCACGGCTTAAACAAAAGGAGGTAAGTATGTTTTTCAATTTCTTCAACAGACCGTCGGACTGCGATTGCGACGATTGTCGCGATGAACGGAACTACGATTGCGAGTGCGATTGCGAACCCGAAAAACCGCAATGTCCCGTTCCGCCCCGTCCGTGCTGTGTAGGACCTACCGGACCTACGGGCGCGCCCGGACCGATAGGTCCGCGCGGTTATCCCGGCTTGAACGGCGTTACGGGCGCGACGGGCGCAACAGGTCCGCAGGGCGTACAGGGCATACAGGGCGTGCCCGGCATGCAAGGACCTACGGGCGCGACAGGTCAACAGGGCGTGCAAGGTATTCAAGGCGTGCAGGGCGCAACGGGCGCTACCGGAGCCGACGGCGCGGTCGGCGCGACAGGAGTAACCGGCGCAACGGGAGCTACGGGAGCAACAGGAGCAACAGGCGCGACGGGACCGCAAGGCATACAGGGCATACAGGGCGTTACGGGACCTACAGGCGCCACAGGCGTTACAGGCGCGACGGGTCCGCAGGGCGTGCAAGGTATTCAGGGCGTGCAGGGCGCAACAGGCGCGACGGGAGCTGACGGCGCGGTAGGAGCTACGGGTGCAACGGGTGCCGACGGTGCGGTCGGAGC
>CATKFJ010000243.1 GCA_949747725.1 uncultured bacterium | reverse complement strand
GCCATTACAAGCTCGTTGCCGTCCACATCGACGTTAAGCGGCTCGTCAAGCGACACTTCGGCGCGCAAACGCACTACTCGCCTTAAGTGCATCAGAATTTCATTCTCTATGCAACGCGAAGCGTATGTGGCAAGCTTAATATTTTTGTCCGCATCGAAGGAATTCACTGCCTTTATAAGTCCGACCGTGCCTATGGAGATCAGGTCTTCCACATCAACGCCCGTATTATCGAACTTACGCGCAATATATACCACAAGCCTAAGGTTGTGTTCGATGAGCAGCGTTTTAACCGCAGGGTCTGTCTTTAACCGAGAAAGCGCCGCCGCCTCTTCCTGCGGCTCGAGCGGATGCGGCAAACCGTCGCCCGTGGTGATGTACTCGAGATCGCAACCGTAATCGCTGCCCAACGCGCGTTTGATAGCATTCAAAATATCCTTGATTTTCATACGCCCTCCGATAATGCGGCAGGATTTAACAGTAATTCATGCTCCGAAGTAAACTTGCTTCCGCCGTTTTTCACAAGTCCCACCATAGCATCTATTTTATGCTCGTGCCTGTCCGAATAGACCGTGATAGCGTTCGGTTGTAACACATAAATACAAGTTTCGCCTGCCGGAGTTTTAACCGTTATGGTGCGCAATTTAGGCAAATTCTTCACGAATTTTACAGCGGCGTCGCCGTTAAGCTTATCCGCGAATTTTTGCAGATCCGTTATGATGACGGGAAGTCCCGTGATCCCGTCAAACACGCAATTGCCCGTATCGAGGAACGCCGAAAATTTCATATGCACTCCGTACATATCGATTTGCGTGCCGTATTCGTACGGCTCGCGCGCACGCGGCAAGCGCATGCGTTTTATACAGTATCTGATACATGCGTATGCCGCAACTCCGCAGCCGAGAGTTAAAAATAACGGACAACGCAAAGTAAATTCGGTTGCCGCCGTTCCGTTACCGTACAGTATAAGACCTAAAGCATAGCTCGCTCCGCCGAACGCAAACGTTGCGCCGAGAAACATAATACTCGACGCCGCGGCACGCGGTGTTCGGATATACATGATAACCGACAAAACTATCCACAACGACAGTTTGACGGCGATCGTACTCGCTCTGTTTAACCGCATAAACGGATAAAATACGGCGACCGTCGTTCCGACGACCGACGCGCACAGCAATCTCCACACATTGGGCTTATTGTGGCACGACCGCGATCCGACAGCGCCGGCAAGATAAGTAAGCAAAAAATTATCGGCAATGACAAACTCTATGTACATGCCGATATTTTACCAAGTTTCAAACCGATAAGTCTTTCCCTTTATGTCGAAACGCTCTACTCTTTTTATATGTTTATTGCCTATTTTGTCAAAAGCATTTTCACCGAACGAAAACGACCGAGCTATAAAAATCTCGGTCGTTTCGATTTAACGTTGTTTATTAACAATTGCGCGGATAATTATTTTCTTTTATTCAACTTGCTGAGCCATGACGTATCGCTCTCTTCGTCAAGACCGATATATCCGTTATTGTCGCGACGCGGCGCAGGCTGCGGCTGAGCCTGTTGCGGCGCAAAGAACGACTGCTGTTGCATCTCGTTTTGACGCACCGTAGGCTGATTTTGTTGAGGCTGACGGTAATCGTTAACGGCATATCCGTTAGGAGCATAACCGTTCTGCATAGGCGCTTGACTGTACGTCGTAGGTTCGGGACGGTAAGGTTGCGGCATAACTCGCGGTTGCGGTCGCAATGACGTTTGAGTTTGCGGCTGTACCGCCGCCGTCTTATTAAACCCGGTAGCGACGATAGTAACTTGCAATTCGTCCTTAAGCGCGGGAACGATCGCATGACCGAATATAATATTCGCCTCGGGCGCGCAAATATCGCGCACCAGCTCGACCGCCTGTGACACCTCGTCCATCTTGACTTCCCTGCCCTCGACGTTGACTATAGCGCGCGTAGCGCCCTCGATCGACGTATCGAGCACCGCGTTATTTACAGCCTTTTTAACGGCGTCGATAGCGCGGTTCTGTCCGCTCGCTCTGCCGATGCCCATTATCGAATCGCCGCCCTGCTCGAGGATAGTGCGAATATCCGCAAAATCGACGTTTATCCTGCCGGGGTTGGCTATAAGATCCGTAAGCGCTTGAACGCCTTGGCGCAAAATATCGTCCGCATACTTGAACGCTTCCTGTGTGGTCATGTCTTTGGCGAACGTAGCAAGTTTCTCGTTGGGAACGATTATAATAGAATCCACGTGCTCGCGAAGTTTGGCAATACCTGCCTGCGCATTGCGCATACGTATCTCGCCCTCGAACTTGAACGGCGTCGTAACAAACGCAATCGTGAGCTTCCCGAGGTTATGCGCGATCTCCGCGATTATAGGCGCGGCGCCCGTACCCGTACCGCCGCCCATTCCGGCGGTTATAAAAACCAAGTCCATGTCTTTGATAAGGCTTGTAAGCGTTTCGCGGCATTCCTCGGCGGCAAGTCTGCCCTTTTCGGGATTAGCTCCGGCGCCGTAACCTTTGGTTATATTAGAACCTATCTGCACGCGTTTTTTCGCTTTGGAAATACGTAACGCCTGCCTGTCAGTGTTTATAGCCATAAACTGATCGACGTTCACCCGTGCGTCGATCATATTGTCTACGGCATTGCTACCGCCGCCGCCGACTCCGACTATAACGATTTTGACGGGCGATGTGGATGTTTCATCGGAAGCGGCATTAGCGCCGTTACGTACGTTTTCAAATGTCATGATAGTCTTTGTTCTCCTTGAATTTCGATTTTTCCGCTATTTCTTAAACCGTCTGAACAACCGTCCGAACGATCCGCTCTTGGTCGGTTCGTTGGTAAGAACCATATCCATAAGCCCGAGCGGCGCCGAAAGCTGCGGACGCGCGAGCATCGGCAACGACGGTTTTACCGGTTCGACCTCTCTGTGCAAGCAGTCCGAAAGGTATTCCGTTGCGCCGCGAATATAATTCAGTCCGCCGCCCGTTACCGACAACGGCACAAACTCCGGATAATCGTAATCGCAATATTTAAGCGCCTTTTCTATATACCGAGCAAGCTGTTCGATCTCAAGCCGCACTATATTATTTACCTTAGCTACGCTGTAAGAATGGATCTCATTATCTATTTCCACATCGTATTCGGTCTGCATTACCACCGTTTCGTACGGCGGTTCGGGCGGAACATAATCCGGCTCGAGCGACAGCACCACTTTGTGCTTGAGCCGTTCGGCTTCCTTTAACGAGATATTAAGCTCTTCGGCAAGCGCGCCGGTCAGACGTTTTCCGCCCCACGAAAAGAAATACTGTCTACATAACCCGTCGCCGCGCCCTATCGAGAGCGCCGTGCCGAGCGCGCCTACGTCCGCAAAAATTACGCAATTATCGCGACGATAATCGTCGAATAAAAACAACATTTCGGCTAAGCTCGACGAAACAAACTCCACTTCGGGTATCTCGGCGCTGTTTACAGCTGCGGTAACTCTGTCCTTAAAATCGGTTCTGGCAAGCATATACGATATGCTGCCGCCCAACCGCGTGGAAACCATACCGACGGGTTCTACAAGTTTGCGGTCGTCGTCGAGCGTGTAATAAATAGCCTGAATATTTATGACCGACCAGTCGAGGTCCGAATCGAACCGATTACCGCTGTCGAGTAAAACTTCCACATCCTGATCGGTGATCCTGCGCCGTTTATTGAGCGAAATGGATACGTCGTTTACTATACATGTCGAAAAATCGTTGGGTACGCCTACATAGAGTTTGTCCACACGCACGCGCGCGCTGTTTTCGGCGCTCGACACCGCTTGAACGATCGCATTTTGCAAACGCTCCGGATCGAGCCATGCTCCGCCGGTAAAGCCTGCATACTCACATACCCCGATACCGTCTATACAGATCGAGTTGTTTATTCCGCGGCTGCCGATCAAAACCGTTATTTTGCTCGTGCCGAAATCCAATATAGCTACGCTTTGTTTCAAAACAGAACCCCTACAACAGTCGTTTTTGATTATACACTACACATGTTATTTTGTCAAGTATACGGCTATCGGTTTTCAATTTACCGAGCAGTCGCAACGCCGACGTCACACGGCGTAGTATTCGGCATAATAGCTGTCGTCGTAATAGTATTTTTTAGATCCGTTATCGTTTAAGCCGATCTCCGCTCCCGGCGCAATATACGAACTGCGCAGTTCGTCCTCGTCGCCGCCCCTGTATTTCCACACACGGATAAGCCCGGCAACCTTATTAAGCTCGATCTTGGTATCCACAAAAATATTCCAGCCACGCTCGAGCATTGCGGTAAAATCATCCGCCGAGCCGTTAATCTCTATGGAACAACCCGACTGCATTCTTAAATAAATATATCCGTCGCGCGTAAGATCGATAAACTTGACGCTGCTGCATATCTGCCTGTCCATAACGCCTTTGGAGCGCATAAACGCGATATAAGCGTCCACGATCTTACGGTCGTAGCCGCCTGCGGACTGAAAATACGCGCCAACCGATTCCGATGTGAAATCTTTGGTTTTGAGCGTAAAAACATCGCCGAACGGGCTTTGCGACGCACCGCCTATCCGCCCCGACGCGTAACAGTAATAATACATTCCGTTGTTTGAATACTGATACATACGCTCATGCACGACGTAATTGACAGACACTCTGTCGGGGAACTTGCGCTCGACGTTTATCACTTCCACATTGGAATACGCATTTTCGACGTTGCTCTTGATATTCGCTTCGTCAAGAAAGAACATCGAGCTGTTCTTCTTGATCCCCGACGCGCCTATAACCAGATCGTCGTAATTTATATCTTCGCCTTCGAGGGTATTGTTGCCGTAATAGTTATATGCTTCGACATGGCGCACAAGAAACGTAGCGCCGCTTGCCACTACGATTATGACAAGTGCCGCTACCACCGAAAGTAATACTATCAAACCCTTGTTGCGCATATATAAATTATAACAAACGCAATTATAAAAATCAAGTGTTATTACTTCTTTTCTGAGAAAAGAAGTATCGTAGTTTTGCCCGAATAATATGTATCGTCATAAAGCCGTTTATCGCAACGCTATCCGTCCGCTCTGCGTATTACTCCGCCGAGCGCCGAGAACAGATTTTCTATGCTTTCGTACCCACGGTCTATATGCTCTGCTCCGTACACCACCGACCTGCCCTCGGCGGCCAAACCGGCAATAACAAGCGCTGCGCCGCCGCGCAGATCGCACGCTTTGACAGCCGCTCCGTGCAGGCGGTCCACCCCGTTTATTACGGCTATGCGGTCCTTTACCGTGATCGACGCGCCCATTTTTATCAGCTCGGACGTATAGCCGAATCTGTTTTCGAACAGATTTTCTATAATGACAGAACTGCCCGTAGCGCGCGTAAGCATGGCGCAGAATTGCGGTTGCATATCCGAAGAAAAAGCCGGATAAACGTTGGTTTCGATTTTATGTATGGGTCGCGGTCTTTCGTCCGCCGATATACGCACCGTACT